>NZ_NPJK01000006.1:0-8170 GCF_002251285.1 Prevotella sp. P5-64 | reverse complement strand
CAAAACTTGAGGGCAAACGTGTCGGGCTGGTCCGCATGGATAGCGGTTTCTTTGCGAAGGAAATACTTGACTATCTGGAAATGAAAGGGTTACACTATATCATTGCCTGCCGTTTCAACAATCGTATAAAGTACAGTCTCACCCATGAACGCAAATGGATAGAGCTAACAGACGGATTGGAAATATCCGAAACCATCTATCAGGCAAACGGTTGGGAGAAGCCTAGACGCATTGTGATGGTCAGGCAAGAAATAGACAAGCGCCCCAAAGCTGCAGGAAAGCAAATCAAGCAACTGGAGCTTTTTGAGGATGAGCAGGATTTCGGAAAATACCGATACAGCTGCTTTGTAACAGACCTTGACCTGCCGGCCAAGATTGTATATGACTCATATCGCGGAAGAGCGGATTCTGAGAATAGGATAAAAGAATTGAAGAATGATTTCTCCATCGATGACTTTGTCACAAATAACTTCTGGGCAACAGAGGCATGTGGGAATTTCATTGTTATGGCATATAACTTTATGTCGTTGTTCAGACATGCGCTGATCAATTCCAACAAGAAGAAATTTCTGAAGACTATCCGATACGAGTTGATATCGACGCCAGCCTATCTGGGAAAAACAAAAGACAAGCACATCCTATATTTGGCTAGATCACTAAAAACACGACAATCATTCTTATCTATATGGGAAAAATTAAAGGATTTCTCTTTGCCGTACGACACAGAGAAATCCTAATGACCGATTTGGGATAAACGGTGATACGTTTGAAAAGCAATACAAGGAAGTACTCAGCGGCCACCGTGAATGGCCAGAACTTTCGCATGCAGAAGACTGGCTTGTCTTTCCCGAAAACATAGGTGAAAGCCTCTGCATTGACGAAACGGCTCCAAGCAATGGCGAGTTGTACACGATAGTAAGCAACAGATCTTCACGTGGAGGCAAAGGTACCATCGTTGCGATAGTAAAGGGTGTGGCGGCAGATGCTGTCACAAAAGCACTTATGCGCATTGGCGAGGACAAGAGACAGATAGTAAAGGAAATAACAATGGATATGTCGAATTCCATGCAGCTTATAGCCAGACGCTGTTTCCCGAATGCAATGCGTACTATAGACCGCTTTCATATACAGAAACTTACATATGATGCCTTGCAGGAGATGCGCATCGCATATAGATGGGAGGCCATTCAAGCAGATACGGAGGCCAGAGAAGAGGCCAAATTCCTGGGCAAAGCATATACTCCAATTGTGCTTGCAAACGGTGACACCCACAAGCAGTTGTTGGCTCGCAGTAGATATCTGCTTTTCAAATCACCCGACAAATGGACGGAAAGTCAGAGGAAAAGAGCAGAGGTGCTCTTTGAAATATATCCAGACCTTAAAGAGGCTTATTCTCTCACACATTCGCTAAGAATGATATTTTCCAAGAATACCATCAAAGATGCAGCAAGACTCTCGCTTGCACGCTGGTACAATAAAGTGGACGATTCCGGTTTTAAGAGTTTCCATGTTATTGCCGCCACACTTTACGAGCATTATGATGAAGTATTGAACTTCTTTGTCAATAGAGCAACTAATGCCTTTGCTGAATCATTCAATGCTAAAATAAAGGCGTTTAGAGCTGCTTTAAGAGGAGTAACGGATATAAAGTTCTTTCTTTTCAGACTTACAAAACTATATGCCTAATCCCCTTGGTTCATCGGGTGAGCCCATAATTCATGAAATAGCTATGCAAAAGAATTGACCGCTGATAGAATTCCATCATTCACCTACTATCTCTGATACATCACCCCCGTTGCGAAGTCCAACACCCATTTGTTCCTTAGCATGAATTCTGAGGATAGCATTCCAGAAACTGGCATTAGTGCATTACCCTCTGCATCCTTCAAACCTTCTATTATGTATTGGCAGTTGCTAATGACCTGTACTTCGTCATTTTGGATGTATAGCCTGGGACGCTCTGGTGTTTTGCCTAAGCAGAGAATGCTCAACGTCACATTATACAATGCGGTTTCCAGCGTATCATTGGTAAAGCCAGTTATTGTTCCATCGCCACATAATTGTCCTACACAGATTCCTGCATCATCCATCAAATGCTTGGTGATGACCGTATCGCTTGTGCCAGAATCTACCATCATCAGGTACTCCTTGTCACCATAAACAAGATCTACGACAGGGGCATTGTAATACTTCAATCCCCAAAACATCGGGAAGATGAACTTATAATCCTCAGGATAGCCCTCAAAACTTCCTGCTGACTCATGCAATGTTTCCGTCTCGTAATCAAGCACCATTTTGTTCTTCCTTAGAAACTCATGACCGACAATACCGATAAAAGGGCCGTTGAATATCTGCCCGAAATCCATATCCTCGTTTACATAGAATGTCTCGGAAAACAATCTGTTGCCAATACGAAACGACAGCAGATATCCTAGGCACTCCGCTACTTTGCCTTGGATGGAATGTATTGTCATCTTGCTATCTACAATGGCTGCATTATCCTCAAGATTAGGGATGACGGACCTGTTCAGAATGCATTTTGCAGATCCAGTGTCTACCATCATGATTCCAGTGTGAATCTGGTCATCCTTTCCCTTGAATGTAGCTTTGACAATTGGAAACTTGGTTCCTTGCATGTCTCTCAGTTTTGCTGTAAATTTCTCCATATTTATTTGTGTATAAGAAGAGCTTCCCATCATTCTTCGATGGGTTGCTCTATGTTGAACTTCTGCTTCTTAATTTGTTGAATAAGATAGCTGACAGACTTTGGTGTTTTGGCACGGCACTCTTTCAGTTGAGCATCAAAGTCTTCTTCGGACATGCCGGAATTGAAGGCTTCTATCAGCTCATTCTCTTCTGAAGAATCGAGCATGATTCCATGTCGCTTCATCAGCATGCGCAAAGCATGGATGCCTTTGTCGTACTTCGGCCTTATTGCCACGAGTGTGCGCATCACTTCCAGTCCTGGTTCACCGATGTGCATCTCGTTGAGCATCGCTATCATGTAGAGCACCTTGGCGTCTGGTATTGTCATGTCGAACATGTCGGCCAATTTCACGTTCATGTCATCCGCTTCTGCATAGCGCCCAAGCATTGTCAATGCACGTGACTTTACAAAGAGTGACTTCTGACTATCCCGGTCTCCGGAAACAGCATTTACTAATTCCAATGCCTGCTCGTACTTTCCGGCATAGAGACTGATCAAGGCGGCAAGGAACCGAGAATCATCATTGTCTGACAGGAGCAGGCCCTCTGGAACATCCGCTATACACCCCATAAGCCCTTCGTCGCAAATGAGGGTGTTGAGAAAATGGTCCGACAGCTGCATAGCTTCTTTGATGTCACCTGCCTGCGCTTTCTTGTACATCAGCAAGAGGTATTGTCTGGCAGCTTCGTCATAGTCATCCTCCTGCAACGCACGATATACAGCCTTGCCACTCTCCATCTCGTCGTTGATGAGTTGCTCGTCATTATAGTCACTTGCGTATGCTATAATTTCCTGACTTGTGTGGGCATATCGGGAAATTACCTCTTTTGTGAGGTATAGACCTTCCAATGACCGAACCCTGCTGAGCGCAACGTAGAGTTGTCCGTCCGCGAACAGTCCACGGCTAAGGTCAAGCGACATTTTGTCGAATGTCATACCCTGGCTTTTGTGTATGGTAATAGCCCACGCCAGTTTCAGAGGGTATTGGGTGAATGTGCCCGTAACCTCTTTCTTTAGTTTTCGTGATTCCCGATCATACTCATAACTCATCGAGTCCCAAGAGGCGCAAGGCACCACGTATGTTTCGCCATTATTCAAAGTCACATGGATTTCATCTTTTGTGAGCTTTACCACTTTGGCGAGTGTTCCGTTGGCCCATCGCTTCTGCTGGTCATTGCGTGTAAACATTACCTGTGCGCCGACTTTTAGATGAAGATTGAGCTCCACAGGTAACTTCTTGACATCAAACTTTCCCGCAATAGTCCCTTCGTAGGTAAATTCCTCGGAATCGATTTCTGCCAAACGCTGTTGGTTGATGCCATCAGCTGTCTTGTTGAGCGAGGCCAGCGTAATGACCATACCATCTTTGGGTTCGGGTTTGACAACGCGCCGGTTGAGAAGCATGATGTCATCAGTGGTTACCTTGTTCATGCGTACATTCTCGAGAATACGCAAGAACTTCGGGTCCTCGTCCTGTCGATATACCTTTTGGAATTCGATCTTCGCAAGGCGCATGCGTTTGATGGCATCAGCTTTGTAGAAGAAGAAATCATTCGATCGGTAGATGTCATGGAGGAGTTCTCGCTCCGCCCCCTGTCTTACAACGGGTGGCAATTGGAACATGTCACCTACGAATATGATTTGTTTTCCACCGAATGGGAGTGTCGTACGAAGTGTTCTTCGAAGCGTACAGTCGATGGCGTCCACGATGTCACATCTTACCATAGACACTTCATCGATGATGATGGTGTCAGCATGGAGAAGCGTGAGGATGCGCGCCTCGTTCATCTTTCCGCAAGTTCCTGGTGTGCAGACTTCCATGGGAAGCCCAAAGAAGGAATGAATGGTATCCCCGCCCGCCAGGATGGCTGCCACGCCGGTAGGTGCCAGTGTGATGAACTGTTTGTCGACCATCTTCTGCACGTTGCGCAGGAATGTCGTTTTTCCCGTTCCTGCACGTCCTGTGAGGAAGAAACTGCTGTTGGTGTTGGCGATGAGCTCGTATGCGAGCTGCTGCTCATGGTTCTGTGGGTCTATCTGTATGTTCTGCATATCCTACTTTTGTTCGATTTGTGGGAGAATCTGGGTGAGTCGTGTGTTGAAGTTGCTGTCCAGGAAACTCTTGTAACAGCCTTCGACGATGCCTTTAGCCTGCGCTTCGAGTTGTTCTTTAGGCAGAGTTGTCCTCCGTGCCTTCAGAACTCCTTTGAAGTAGTTGCATACCATAGCTTCCGATTCCTGGCGTATGAACTCTTCGTTACGGAACGTCTTGTTGTAGTCGCGCTTTTGCACGAGCTCCAATCTTGTGCCGTTGAAGGCATAGACTTCAATGGAGTCGATGTAGGTCCAAGTGTGGTACAGTCCCACATTCTCTACGATGACTATACGGTCACAGAACCTTACACCTTTGTAGTATCGGTGTCCGTTGGCGCTCTCATATTCCTCGCAGAGGAACATTTTCTGGCCTTCGTCCCACACCGGAACGTGAACCCTTGGGTTGCCAAACTCTGGAAGAAACTGTCTGAACAAGTCTTCGTTGATCGCTTTTGTAAGTGATGCCATATCCTGTTGTTTTTTTGTGTTGTTGTTATTTTTTTCCTGCTTCTCTATCAGCGTAGCAACTGCGCTATGCAAGTTGCTTACGCTGGGTCTCCTCAATCATTTGGCGAGAGTAGGAGAGTAACTCCCGCTCGCTAACCCAGGTACCGTGTGCCTTGGCTTGGCCTGCAAGGTAGTCCTTCAGCATGTCGATGCTCTCCTCCATGGCTGAGCGCTCGTTGAAGCATCTCCAGTTGCAGCCGCCCCAGGACTTCTGTGCGATGATGTTCGCCTTCCGGCCGTTCCATGCGAAGAGCGTGATACCGTTCAGGAAGGTGTGGGCGTAACCTTCGCCTATGTGGTAGTACACTGCCAGTCGCTTTGAGAAGCGGATAGCCCGGTAGTAGTTATTTCCAGCTGAACTGGTATAACCGAGGGTGAGAAACACGTTCTTCTCAGGATTGTAGGTGAGAGAACTGCCCGAGAGGGCTGGGAGTGCCTTTGCGGCAACAAGATTGAGAGCTGTACTCATAATCTATGTGTTTTTTGTTTTTGACGGAATAGGCCGTCACCGATAGTATTGTTTTAAGTATCTGGTATAACCAAGTTATCTTTGATTTCTGATGCAAAGTTACAACCTTCACGCTTATTCTACAAGAGTTTTTTCTGATATAACGGTTCCTGTCTATTTGGAACCATTAGCACCCTTGTGAACCTTGCCGATTTCGGTCAAGCACATGGTTGGCTGCATAGCAGATGACTATGGTTTGATGTGCATGGTCATGGCTTACTCGTAACCCTGTCGTCACTTTTATCAGAATCCACTTTGGGTTCACTTTATGCATTATGGTCTTTGTATAATGCTTCTCTTTGTAGCTTGTCATCTGTCTGGTGTCGTTTGTCATTGTAGTCGATTTTGTAGGTCATTATTATTAATAAGGTGCTAAATACATGTTATGTTCTTGCTGCTTAAAAGGCTCCGCTGAAGGTTCGGTTTTCGGAGGGGACGAACCCCACCGAAATCCGAAGTCGACAATCAGAGGATGGTATCAGGGTTGAGCCAGGTGTCATCGGGCTTGGCTATCAGTCGTGCATTCTGAAAGACAGCATCCAGGGGTAGAATCGTCTCCGGAGTGTAGTACTCGTTCTCCTTGTCAGGACTAAGTATGAGCGCGAAGTCGGGCTTGCTGCTATACGTTCCTTTCAAGTAAATGGGCATCAGCAGTTGGATCTTCCCTGTCTGTGGGCAATACATGGGCACGATAAACTTGTAGTTACGCCGGGCAATAGCTACAGCAAACGTAATTGCATCATCCAGTTTGCGACCGAGTTCATCCGAAGAAGCCGATTGTACCTCTATGGGGAAACGCTCTATACGATCTTCAATGATGTGAGTGAACTTGTCGAAGTCCTTGTCTATTGTCCAGGTCGGCTGGTATATGACCTCCTCCACCTTTTCAAAGAAATGTGGCTGCTCCGGATGAACGTCTTTTGCGAATCCGAGCTTACGCAACTCCAGTTCCTTCTTGACACGTCTCGGGCTCATCAGCAGTTCACTTCCATCCTTCTGCTTGCGGACTTCAACCACGATGAGAACCTCGTGGAAGAACTTGTCCAGCAAGTTGGTGTTGAAGACAAGGAACCAGCCGTCTTGATTATACACGAGCTTGTTTTTCGCGCCCCTTTCGGTCTCTTTCTTGAGAACCTCGAAGGTGTTCTCTATATATGACTTCAGAATGGGATGGTTGACAGTCGAAGGCTTGTTTTTGAACGACCACGTCTCTGGGATAGTACTTGCGGCGATGTCCTCAAGGAATGCAAGTCCTTCTTCCTCATTCTTGAAGTAGAGGTCTCCCCAGTGAAACATCTTGCTGGCTCGGATCTTTACATCAAGAGTCGCTTTTGTTCCCCATGACACGCCCTTGAAGTCAGATCCTTTTCCCCGCTTCTCAAACCAACCGATGATCGGCTCGCCAGTGGTATCTGCCAATCCTGTGTCGAAATACAGGTAGGTGGCGTTTTCGTCTGTTACGGCCTCGCCCGAACGGCTCCGGGCATAGCCATACTTGTTGAGGTACACAATGTTGGCTGCGTCAACAAGTGAATTGAGTTCCGTTGTGCTCACTTGTATTTCATCGGCGAGCAACTTGTTAAGTTCTGCCTTGCAGGTTTTAACCCAAATCGGTCATTAGGATTTCTCTGTGTCGTACGGCAAAGAGAAATCCTTTAATTTTTCCCATATAGATAAGAATGATTGTCGTGTTTTTAGTGATCTAGCCAAATATAGGATGTGCTTGTCTTTTGTTTTTCCCAGATAGGCTGGCGTCGATATCAACTCGTATCGGATAGTCTTCAGAAATTTCTTCTTGTTGGAATTGATCAGCGCATGTCTGAACAACGACATAAAGTTATATGCCATAACAATGAAATTCCCACATGCCTCTGTTGCCCAGAAGTTATTTGTGACAAAGTCATCGATGGAGAAATCATTCTTCAATTCTTTTATCCTATTCTCAGAATCCGCTCTTCCGCGATATGAGTCATATACAATCTTGGCCGGCAGGTCAAGGTCTGTTACAAAGCAGCTGTATCGGTATTTTCCGAAATCCTGCTCATCCTCAAAAAGCTCCAGTTGCTTGATTTGCTTTCCTGCAGCTTTGGGGCGCTTGTCTATTTCTTGCCTGACCATCACAATGCGTCTAGGCTTCTCCCAACCGTTTGCCTGATAGATGGTTTCGGATATTTCCAATCCGTCTGTTAGCTCTATCCATTTGCGTTCATGGGTGAGACTGTACTTTATACGATTGTTGAAACGGCAGGCAATGATATAGTGTAACCCTTTCATTTCCAGATAGTCAAGTATTTCCTTCGCAAAGAAACCGCTATCCATGCGGACCAGCCCGACACGTTTGCCCTCAAGTTTTG
>NZ_NPJK01000059.1:0-24785 GCF_002251285.1 Prevotella sp. P5-64 | reverse complement strand
TATAAGAGACAGACTTTCACCACCTCCGCACCCACCTTCAGCACCCCCGCACCCACCTTCACACCCCCCGAGCACACGCTCGCCAAATTTGTGACCATCTCCAGCAGAATTATGATGACCTTCAGCAAATTTATGATGACCTCCAGCAAATTTATGATGACCTTCAGCAGAATTATGATGACCTCCAGCAGAATTATGATGACCTCCAGCAAATTTATGATGACCTCCAGCAAAATTATGATGACCTTTAGCAAAAATGTGACTACCTCTACTTTTCTCCGCGAGTATATTCGTTAATCTCTGTGACCACCATCCCAACTCTCCAGACCCTCTCGGGCGGTTCGTAACGTTTGGTGCGGAAGCGCGCGTTGTTTGAAACGGATATTCGTATCAAGCGGTGCGGAAGCGCGTGCCGTAAGATACGCGTCGCCAACCGTGGTTGCCACGGCGGCAAAGACATGAGAAACAATGACATGGATGGCTGCCTGCGATGTAGGGGTAATCAGAGGTGGAGCGGGGCAGACTGCAGGGATAAAGAAAAGGCGGAAAGGTCACTCTGCGACCCTTCCGCCTGATATGATACTAATGATATAGGATATGCTGGTTTAGCCCTCGATAGCAGCTACGCCGGGGAGCACCTTACCCTCGATGGCCTCGAGCATAGCTCCACCACCGGTAGATACGTAAGATACCTTGTCGGCCAGGCCGAACTTGTTGACAGCTGCAACAGAGTCACCGCCACCTACGAGTGAGAATGCGCCATTCTCCTGGGTAGCCTGAGCAACATACTTGGCAATCTCGCCAGTACCGTGAGCGAAGTTCTCCATCTCGAATACGCCTACAGGACCGTTCCACAGGATGGTCTTAGACTCGAGGATAATCTTCTTCCAGTGCTCCAGACTCTCCTCAGAGGCGTCCATACCCTCCCATCCGTCGGGGATGTTGAAGATGTCTACCACCTTGCGGTTGGCGTCGTTGGCAAATCTGTCGGCAGCAACGGTAGCTACAGAGAGGCTCAGGTTTACACCCTTCTCCTTGGCAGCAGCCATTACATTGAGTGCCTCGGGCATGAGGTCGTCCTCGTGGAGAGACTCGCCGATGTGGCCACCCTGTGCCTTGATGAAGGTATAACCCATACCACCACCGATGATGAGGTTGTCTACCTTGTCGAGCAGGTTCTTGATGACACCGAGCTTAGAGCTTACCTTAGAACCACCGATGATGGCGGTGAAGGGGTGCTGGGCGTTCTTGAGCACGTTGTCGATGGCTGTTACCTCTTTCTCCATGAGGTAGCCCAGCATCTTGCTGTCGGCGTCGAAGTAGTCAGCGATAACGGCGGTAGAAGCATGCTTGCGGTGAGCTGTACCAAAGGCGTCGTTAACATATACATCAGCGTAAGAAGCGAGCTTCTTGGCGAACTCCTTCTGGCGAACCTTCATTTCCTTCTTGGCCTCGTCAAACTCAGGTGTACCCTTCTCTACGCCTACAGGCTTGCCTTCCTCCTCGGGATAGAAACGGAGGTTCTCGAGCAACAGTGCCTCGCCGGGCTGGAGGGCAGCAGCAGCCTCGCTGGCGTTACCGCAGTCGGGAGCAAACTTAACCTCAACACCGAGAGCGGCGCTTACGTTCTTTACAATCTGACCCAATGAAAGCTCGGGCTTAACCTTGCCTTTGGGCTTGCCCATGTGGCTCATCATGATGAGGGCACCACCATCGGCAAGTACCTTCTTCAAGGTGGGCAGAGCACCACGGATACGGGTGTCGTCGGTTACGTTGCCATTCTCGTCCAGTGGCACGTTGAAATCTACACGGACAATTGCCTTCTTACCGGCAAAGTTGAATTGATCGATTTTCATTTCGTTTGTATTTTAATGATTGGTTATATTATCTGTATGCAAAGTTAGTGCTTTTTTTGATGATAAAGTCATTACACCTTAATAATTTTATACGGATGGGCCAAAAAAGTAGTGCCCTCGATGATGAAACCAAAAATAATCGGGAACAAAACGATGGTATTAACCATTTATTGTCTAATTTTGCAGGGTGATAACAATAAGCAATATGAACAAAGATTCTGTTTTGATAGTAAGTGGAGGCATGGACAGCATCACCATGCTCTATGAATACAAGGAGCGTATAGCGCTGGGTATCTCGTTTGATTATGGCAGCAATCACAATGCGCGTGAGATTCCCTTTGCCGCCATGCACTGCGAGCGCTTGGGCATCAAGCATATCGTAATCAATCTGGGATTTATGCACCAGTATTTCAAGAGTTCGCTCCTGGAGGGCGCCGAGGCCATCCCCGAGGGCAACTATGATGAAGAGAATATGAAATCGACCGTTGTGCCCTTCCGCAATGGCATCATGCTCTCGATAGCGGCAGGTGTGGCTGAGTCGAACGGGCTGAAATATGTGATGATGGCCAATCACGGCGGCGACCACACCATCTACCCCGACTGCAGACCTGAGTTTGTCAGCGCCATGTCTGAAGCTACGCGGCTGGGAACCTATCCCGGCATAGAGGTGCTGGCTCCCTATACCGGGATTACCAAGAGCGACATAGCCCGCCACGGCAAGGCGTTGGGCATAGACTATGCCGAGACCTGGAGCTGCTACAAGGGTGGCGAGCATCACTGTGGCAAGTGTGGTACCTGTCGTGAGCGCATCGAGGCTCTGGCCGATGCCGGCATCGAAGACCATACCGTCTACGACGAAGAATAACGGGAGAGGCGTATAAACAGCAAGAGCACCTTGGGCTATCCATTACGGTATGCCCAAGGTGCTCTTGCTGTTGTCGGAGGTGAAGGCTCTATCCGAAAAGGACGCGCAGGGCTTCTTCGACCTTACGCACGGGATGGAGCTTGATATTGTATTTGTGTGGGTTGACGCTCTTCAGATTGAGGGCGGGGATGACGATGTCGGTAAAGCCCAACTTCTCGGCTTCGGCGATGCGCTGCTCTATGCGGTTGACGGCACGCACTTCGCCGCTGAGCCCCACCTCGCCACACATGCACCATCCAGCCTCGATGGGGGTGTCTACGTTGCTGGACAATACGGCGGCAATCACGCTGAGGTCCATCGCCATGTCAGTGACTCTCAGTCCGCCGGCGATATTGAGAAACACGTCTTTCTGCATGAGCTTGAATCCCACCCGCTTCTCCAATACGGCGAGCAGCATGTTGAGTCGGCGCTGGTCGAAACCCGTGGCCGAGCGCTGGGGAGTGCCATAGGCTGCCGACGAAACCAGTGCCTGGGTCTCCAGGAGGAAGGGGCGTACGCCCTCGATGGCTGCACTGATGGCTATGCCTGACAGCCCCGCGTGGTCCTCGGTGAGTAACAGTTCTGAAGGGTTGCCCACCAGACGCAGACCGTCTTGCTCCATCTCGTAGATGCCCAGTTCGGAGGTGCTGCCAAAGCGGTTTTTGATGCCGCGCAGGATGCGGTACATATAGTGCTGGTCGCCCTCAAACTGGATGACAGCATCTACGATGTGTTCCAGCGTCTTGGGGCCGGCGAGCGAACCCTCCTTGGTGATGTGTCCGATGAGGATGACCGGTATACTGCTGGTCTTGGCAAACCGCAACAGTGAAGAGGCGCACTCACGTATCTGAGTCACACTGCCAGGGCTTGACTCGGCGTCGTCGGTGGATATGGTCTGTATCGAGTCGATGATGACCAGCTGGGGCTTGACCTCCTTGATGCAGGCGAAGATATTCTCGAGCGACGTCTCGCAGAGTATGCTGATGTGGTCGAGGGCACTGTTGCCCTTGCCGATACGCTCGGCGCGCATCTTGATTTGGTGCGGGCTCTCCTCGCCAGACACGTAGAGTATATCCATATCGCTCATGCGTAGGATGGTCTGCAGGGTGAGGGTAGACTTGCCTATGCCGGGTTCGCCACCCAACAGGATGATGCTGCCGGGCACAATGCCTCCACCCAATACACGGTTGAGCTCGCTGTCGTGGGTGTCGATGCGCGGGTCTTCCTTGGCGGCGATGTCGCGGAGTCGCAGGGCATGGCTGTGGCCCTCGCCCACGCTGCGGTGGGCATTGAGCGTCTGCGCAGCCGACTTGGCGGCAGTGGTGCCCGTATCGGCTGAGATACGTATCTCTTTGAACGTGTTCCACTTGTGGCAATTCGGACATTTTCCTATCCATTTCGCCGATTCCTGTCCGCACTCCGAGCAGACGTACGCTATCTTGTCTTTGGCCATTGTCTTGTATATTGATTACCACAAAAGTACTAAGTTTTTTTATTGTATCAAAAAATATTGCTACTTTTGCATATAAATAAATATGTGAATACAGATGAAACATAAACCAATATTCCTGCTTGCTGTCATTGTCTTGCTGTCGGCTTGCGGCCAGTCGTATGAAGAGAAAGTAAGACTCAGCCGGGCAGAAAGAGCCCGATTGGCGCAAGAGGAAGCGGCTGCGCTCAAGGTGGCGGTGCTACCTACGCTCGACTGTATGCCTGTGTATCTGGCCAAACAGAAACACTGGTATGACAGCACGCAAGTGGACTTGAGGCTGAAGGTGCGTAATGCGCAGATAGACTGTGACACGGCGCTCAAAGGCAAAAGCGTGGAGGTGGCAGTGACCGACCTGAAGCGTGTGGAGCATATGACCAAGCACGGGGTGGGGCTTCTGACGATGGGGCCTACCGATGCCTACTGGCAGTTGATAGCCAACCGCACGGCGCGTGTCAAGACGGCGGCGCAGTTGGGCGACAAGATGGTGGCGATGACCCGCTACTCGGCAACCGATTATCTTACCGACAAGGCCCTCGACGGTGTCAAGACCTCTGCACCAGTATTCAGGGTGCAAATCAATGATGTACTCATAAGGCTGGATATGCTGAAAAACAACGAAATGGATGCCATGTGGCTGACAGAGCCACAGGCCACGACAGCCAGGATGTTCAAGCACACGGTAATCGAAGACAGCCGGAAGATGAAGGAACATCTGGGTGTGGTAGTGGCAGGTGCCCATCTGATGAAGGACAAGAAGCGCGTGAAGCAGCTCACCGCGTTTGTCGAGGGATATAACAGAGCCTGTGATTCGCTCAACCACTATGGCGTAAAGCATTATGCCGACCTGGTGAAGGCGGTCTGCCATACCGATGGCAAGACCATAGACAGGCTGCCCAAGTACTCTTACCCGCACATCGCCCTGCCCAAGCAGCGATAAGCAATCACTCTAAGACACAGTGGCTATGGATAATGCCATACAGACAATACTGAAAGATTTCAACGCTCATCGGCGGCTTTCAAACACATTGACCCGCCTGTCAAAGTTGATAGAACAACAGGCATTGTATGCCTTTTCGGGTGATGTCGATGAAATACGCCGCAACTATGACCTGATGCTCGACTTCATGCGCCGTGGATATACCGACGAGCGTCGCAATGACTTGTATGACGAAATGATTGGCAAAACCTATAGGCTAATCCAGAACATACAGGTAGAACTCAAGAAAAAAGACAATCCTTCCTATCATGACGCCGCCTATCGGCTGGCGTCCAGTCGCATTGATTTCGACCCTGACGCTATCAGGCAGCGGTTGGAAGACCATGTGGCTGATATGGCCATGCTCTCGCTCGAGGCGCCCGAGAGTCGGGAAGAACATCGGCGGCAGTTGCTGCAGGCGCACGATGCGTATATGGAGCGCCTGTTTGACCATATCCTGCTGTCCAACCAGTGGAATGATGCCGACGCGTCGTTCTACAGGATGCTGCTCACCTCGCCCGCCATCGATACGGTGGATGCCCAATGGATAGTGGGTGCCATCATGCTGGCCTGCGTCAACGTCTTCGACCTGAAGAAACTGGAGGTGCTGGCGGCGGTCTATGTGGCTGATGTGGCAGAAAGCGTGCGCCAACGGGCACTGGTGGGCTGGGCCTTGTCGCTCGATGGCAACCAGACGCTGATGGTGGAAGGCCAGAAGCGCACGGTGGATATGATAGTAGAACACGACAAAGGCGTGGAGCATCTCAAAGAAATGCAGATACAGCTCATGACCAGCGTCAATGCCCTGTATGATGATGAGTGTATCAAGCGCGATATCATGCCTACGCTGCTCAAGCAGGGGAATATGGATTTGGCCCAACTCTCCAAGGATATCACCCAATCGTCGGACCTTCATGACATCCTGCATCCGGAGGATTCGGAAAACATGATGAGTGAAGTGGAGACGGTCATGAACCGAATGAAAGAGATGGCAGCCAAAGGGCGGGATATCTATTATGGCGGTTTCTGTCAAGCCAAGCGCTATAGCTTCTTCTCCAAGTTAAGCCACTGGTTTGAGCCGTTCTTCTGGGACAACCCATCTGTAGACTCGGGAAGCGCAGAACCGGAAGATGCCCGTGAGGTGATAAAGAGCATGCTCTCCGCACTTCCTTTCTGCGACAACGACAAATACTCTTTTGTCATCTTGTGTTCCAAGATGATGACCCAAGTGCCCGCTAATCTGCGCAAGGCAATGATTGAAAACAAGGGCGGCGTCATGCCGATGGCTGCTGAAGACATGACATCGGCTTCGTTTATCCGCCGCAATTATCTCCATGACCTTTTCCGTTTCCATCAGTTGTATGCGATGAAGGACAACTTCGTCGATTGTTTCAGGATGCGTCAGCGGCCTGATGTGGTCAATGTCTTCGTTGCCGACGACCGTCTCTTCGGCGACACGGATGGTTATAAGGAAATGTGCTATGACGCCTTGCGCTTTATGGATAGCATGGACACGCGCAAGGACGAACATTATCTCACCACAGTGCTGACTCTGCTTGCAGCAGTGCCAATGCCATTGAGACTGTCTGACCGTCTGTTTGTAGCCCACTACCTGTGGCAGCATGGCGACAAGACTACGGCTGCGACGATGTATGATGTGATGGCGGCTGAATATCCCGACAATGAGTATGTGCTGCGTGGCGCCGCCCATAGTCGTCTGGACCGCAAGGACTATCTGGCAGCACTGAGTTGCTATGACCGTCTGGCATGCATCCATGAGGACAATGTGAACTATCTGCTTAACCGCTCTCTGTGTCTGGTGATGTCGGGCAGGGTGGAGGAGGCTATGCCGACATTGCACAAACTGTACTACAACAATCCCGACAACATGGATGTGGTGCGTGTGATGCTGTGGGGCATGATGAACCAGGGCAACAGCGAGCAGGCTGTGGCTGAGTATGAGAAGCTATGTGCCAAATGTCCTGACAATGCCGATGACCGTCTGAACTATGGGTACAGTCTGTGGTTGTCGGGACGAGTGGCAGAAGCCGTGGAGGTGTTCAGAGCCTATCTCGCTATGGCAGGCAGGCGCGACAAGGGTACAAGCCGTAGCATCTATTCCTCGTTTGAGGCCGACATAAACTTGCTGCAGAGTCAGGGCATCGACGAGACCGCCATGCACCTGATGGCCGACGCGGTGGATGTGTGTCCAGAGTAATCGACACATACATATATATACGCTAAGAGGGTACAAAGTGATTGGCTTTGTACCCTCTTAGCGTATAGTGACTACTAATCAGATGTTGGCTATAGACATGATGTTGGCAAAGACTCCGGCTGCGGTGACCCCGGCGCCGGCTCCATAGCCCTGTATAAGCATGGGGAACTCCTTGTAACGATCGGTGGTAAGCATCACGATATTGTTGGAGCCCTGCAGATTGTAGAAGGGATTGCCCTTGGCCACCTCTTTGAGAGAGACCTTGGCCGCACCGTTCTCCATCTCTGCCACGAAGCGCCAACGCTTCCCCTCGGCTTCCAGTTGCTGACGCTTGGCTTCAAACTGCTTGTCCAAAGAGGGCAGCTTGGCCCAGAAATCGTCGGTACTGCCCTCAAACATCTGCTGGGGGATAAAGAGGTGCTTCTCTACGTCGGCCTGCTCTATCTGATAGCCGGCCTCGCGGGTGAGGATGACCAGCTTGCGTATCACGTCGGTGCCACTGAGGTCGATACGGGGGTCGGGCTCGGAATAGCCGTTCTCCTTGGCCAATCTTACGGTCTCGGAGAATGGGACGGTGGCAGACAGTTCGTTGAAGATGTAGTTGAGCGTGCCACTGAGCACCGCCTCAATCTTGAGTATCTTGTCGCCTGAGTTGCGCAGGTCATTGATGGTGCCGATGATGGGCAGTCCGGCTCCCACATTGGTCTCAAAGCGATAGATGACGCCACGCTCCAGCGCCGTGTTCTTCAGTCGGATATAGCTCTGATAGTCTGACGAAGCCGCAATCTTGTTGGCGGCAACCACATTGATGTTGTGCTCGAGCAGGGTCTGGTAAATCTGTGCCACATCCTTGCTTGCGGTGCAGTCGACGAACACGGAATTGAAGATGTTCATTCCCAATATCTTCTCCTTCAACAGTTCTATATTGCTTGGCGATGACTGTTGCAGCATCTCTTTGTAGTGGCTGAGATCCAGTCCGTCGCGGTCGAAGATGGCATTCTTGGACGAGGCTATTCCCACGACATTGAGCTTGAGGCGCGAGTGCTCCTTGAGTTCTTCATACTGGCTGCGTATCTGCTCGATGAGCATGCTGCCTACGGTGCCGATACCGCAGATGAAGAGGTTGAGCACCTTATAGTCGGACAGGAAGAACGAGTCGTGCAAGACGTTAAGCGCCTTGCGCAGAGATTTGCCTTGGATGACAAAGGAGATATTGGTCTCAGAGGCTCCCTGGGCACAGGCGATGACAGAGATACCGCTACGTCCCAGCGTGCCAAACAGTTTGCCCGCCACGCCAGGCGTATGGCGCATGTTTTCGCCGACGATGGCCACCGTGGCAAGTCCGCCTTCAGCGTGCATGGGAAACATGGCTCCGGTCTCTATCTCCTTGGCAAACTCGCTGTTCAACACGTTGACAGCCTCTTCGGCATCGGCGTCGCGGACACCGATGGAGGTGGAGTTCTCGGATGAAGCCTGGGAAACCATGAACGCGGAGATGCCACCGTTGGTCAGTGCGGTAAAGATGCGCTGGTTGACACCGATGACGCCAACCATAGACAGACCCGCCACAGTGATAAGCGTGGTGCCACTGATGCTCGAAATACCCTTGATGGGCTTGAAGTCATTGGCTATCTGCTGCTTGATGATGGTGCCCGGGTTTTCGGGGTTGAAGGTGTTCTTGACCTTGATAGGGATATTCTTGACGCAAACAGGGTAGATGGTGGGCGGATAGATGACCTTGGCGCCGAAGTTGCAGAGCTCCATCGCCTCGATGTAGCTGAGCTCGCTGATGGTATAGGCGTTTTTGATGACGCGCGGGTCGGCGGTCATAAAACCATCGACATCGGTCCATATCTCCAGCACGTCGGCATCGAGCGAGGCGGCGATGATGGCGGCAGTATAGTCGGAGCCGCCACGACCCAGATTGGTGATGTCATGGGTGTCGCGGTCGCGGCTGATAAAGCCGGGCACGATAGAGATGCGCGAAAGGTTGGCAAAGGTTTCGCACACACGCTTGTGGGTCAGGTCGCTGTCCAGGATGTGGCGGCCGTTCTTCTGCTCGGTGACGATGAAATCGAGGGAGTTGACACGGCGGGCTCCGCGTATCATGGCTGCAACGATGTGGGAGCTGATGCGCTCGCCATAGCTGACGATGGTGTCGTAAGATTTCTTGCTGAGGTCGTGGACCAGATAAACGCCGAAGAAGATGCTCTTCAGCTGGTCTAATAATATATCAATGGTAGCAAAAAGCTGCTCGCGTGCGGTGTTGTCAGTAATGACGGTGTCAATCATCATGTAATGACGGTCAACGATTTCGTCGAATGACTGTTTCCACTTGTCGTCGCCGTTCTCAGCCAGTTTGGAGGTGGCAATCAGTTTGTCGGTGATACCTCCCAACGCACTGACGACGACGATGACGGGCTGGCGTTTGGCTTCCTTTTCAACAATGCTTTTTACACTCAGAATACTCTTGACGGAACCTACTGATGTACCGCCGAATTTCAATACTTTCATATCCGGTCAATATGTTTATGTGGTTATTATTGTGCATCCCCGCTACGAATGGGGCGGTGCAGAACTTAGGTACAAAGTTACAGAAAGTCTTGGGCAGGACAAAGGATATGACCATGTTTTTTTGCTTCGTGAGCAGTTAATAGAAGTTTATATACGCATCGAGGGAACTGTCTCGTAAAGACGGTTCCCTCGATGATAGTCGTAATATGTATTGCTGCTTATCCGTTCATGGCAATCAAGAACTCGTTGTTGTCCTTGGTTCTTACCATAGTATCGTGGATTTCGTTCATAGCCTCGAAAGAGTTCATGTCGCTGAAATGCTTGCGCAATACCCACATGCGGTCGAGCGTAAACTGGTCTTGCAGCAGGTCGTCGCGGCGTGTGCTTGATGCCACCAGGTTGACGGCAGGGAAGATGCGCTTGTTGCTGAGTGAGCGGTCGAGCTGCAACTCCATGTTGCCGGTACCCTTGAATTCCTCGAAGATAACCTCGTCCATCTTGCTGCCGGTGTCGATGAGAGCGGTGGCAATGATGGTGAGCGAACCGCCGCCTTCGATGTTGCGCGCGGCTCCGAAGAAACGCTTGGGCTTCTGCAGGGCATTGGCGTCGACACCACCGGTGAGCACCTTGCCAGAGGCAGGGGAAACGGTGTTATAGGCGCGGGCCAGACGGGTGATGGAGTCGAGGAAGATGACAACATCGTGGCCACATTCGACCATGCGCTTGGCCTTCTCGAGCACGATGCCGGCTATCTTGACATGGCGCTCGGCAGGCTCGTCAAAGGTAGAGGCGATAACCTCGGCATTGACGGTGCGGGCCATGTCGGTAACCTCCTCAGGACGCTCGTCGATGAGCAACATCATGAGGTAGGCTTCGGGGTGGTTGGCTGCTATGGCGTTGGCGATATCCTTCATCAGTATGGTCTTACCTGTCTTGGGCTGGGCCACGATGAGGGCGCGCTGTCCCTTACCGATAGGAGAGAAGAGGTCTACTATGCGGGTAGAGAGGTTGGTCGTGGCGCGGTCGCCACAGAGTGTAAATTTCTCGTCGGGGAAGAGTGGGGTAAGGTGCTCGAACGGGATGCGGTCTCTAACTTCTGCGGGCTCGCGTCCGTTGATTTTGTCTATGCTGGTAAGGGGGAAATACTTCTCGCCCTCATGGGGTGGACGTACATGGCACTGGACTACATCGCCTGTCTTCAGTCCGTAATGCTTCACCTGGGCGTTGGAAACATAGACATCGTCAGGAGAAGAGAGGTAATTGTAGTCGCTGGAGCGCAGGAAGCCGTAACCGTCCTGCATAACTTCGAGCACGCCATTGGCAGTGATGATGTCGGAGAAGTCGTATTTGGTAACATTCTCCTGCACGGGCTGCTGGTATGACTGTACGGTATTGTTGACGGGAGTAGTGGGGTTGTCGAACATGTCGTAGGTGGGCACGACGCCTTCGTCTTCGATAGGCAGGTCGTGGGTGATGATGAAATCGGTGCCATCACCGGGGTCGCCTTCCCATACGTCGTTGGTAACCATCGGGCTGTTGTCGATGTTCTCGTTGTGGGCGTTGATTTTTGCCTGCAACTTGGCTATCAGTCCTTCGCTGTCGCCCTCTTCTGCAGCGGGCTGATCGCCCATGGCAAACTGGGCTTCGGGAACGAAGTCGGCTTGCTCTGCCTGGGGCTCTTCTACCTGCTCGGGAGCTTCGGGCTCACTGGCTTGGGGTGTCTCTGCCTGAACAGCTGTAGCGGGCTCCTCGGTAGCGGGCTCGTCCTTTACGGGTGTTTCTTCTGAAGGAGTGGCTTCGTCGGCCTCTTTCTTGGTGGTCTTGCGTGTGCGACGCTTGGGCTTCTCGATAGGCTCTTCATCAGCCACGACTGGAGTCTCGGCGTCTTTGTTGAGCAACTCTTCGTTGGCAAAAAGTCCGGGTTCTTCCTTGTGGGTGTTGATGTTTTTCTTCAAGTCGAAGTTCTCGCCTTCTTTCCCATTCACGGTATATACTTTGTCGCTTTCCTTCTTGATGATGCGTGTTCTACGGCGTTTGGCTCCAAGTGGATTTTTATTGCCTTCGTCTTCTGCCTGCTTGTCCAGAATGGCATAGGCGAGGCTCTCCTGGTCGCTGTTGCCTGTGGTCACAGCACCCATGCTGTGCGCAATATCCAACAGTTCAGGAATAGCTTTTGCTATCAGTTCTTCTTTGCTATACATATATATTAATATGTGATGTGGTTATATAAAATAATGTTTCAAGGGATGAAACATTCTTGGTACATCTTAAATGTGTCTGCAAAGTTACTAATAATCGTTGGAATAAAAAAGAAAGCCCGCAAAAATTTTGCGGGCTTTCTTTATTTTTTAATGGGTTAGGCTGATATTACTCGCCCTTCTCCATCTTCTGCTTCAGTTCGGCCAATACATCGAGGTCGCCGAGTGATGTGCTGGCAGCAACGTTGTTGATAACAGGAGTGTCCTGCTTCTTGGCAGCGTGCTTGCGTACGGGCTTAACCTCTTCCTTCTCATCCTCGAATGTACGAGAGTGTGAAAGGATGATGCGGCGAGAGTTCTTGTTGAACTCGATAACCTTGAATGGGAGTTCCTCACCGAGCTTAGCCTGTGAGCCGTCTTCCTTAACCAAGTGCTTGGGAGTAGCGAAGCCTTCACCACCCTCGTTGAGAGTGATAACGGCACCCTTGTCCATCATCTCGGTAATCTTGCCCTGGTGTACAGAACCTGCAGTGTACAGAGTCTCGTAAACATCCCAAGGATTCTCCTCGAGCTGCTTGTGGCCGAGGCTCAGACGACGGTTCTCCTTGTCTATCTCGAGTACAACAACCTCAATCTCAGCGCCTACCTGTGTGAACTCAGAAGGATGCTTAACCTTCTTGGTCCAAGAGAGGTCAGAGATGTGGATGAGGCCGTCAACACCTTCCTCAAGCTCTACGAAGATACCGAAGTTGGTGAAGTTGCAAACCTTAGCGGTGTGCTTGCTGCCGATAGGATACTTGGTATCGATGCTCTGCCATGGGTCTTCCTTGAGCTGCTTGATACCGAGGCTCATCTTGCGCTCCTCGCGGTCGAGGGTCAGGATAACTGCCTCTACCTCGTCGCCTACGTGCAGGAAGTCCTGAGCTGAGCGGAGGTGCTGGCTCCAAGACATCTCGCTAACGTGGATAAGACCTTCAACACCGGGCTGAATCTCAACGAATGCACCGTAGTCAGCGATAACGACTACCTTGCCCTTGACGTGGTCGCCTACCTTCAGGTTGGCATCCAGAGCCTCCCATGGGTGGGGAGTAAGCTGCTTCAGACCGAGAGCGATACGCTTCTTCTCCTCATCGAAGTCGAGGATAACAACGTTGATCTTCTGGTCGAGCTCTACTACCTCGTGAGGATCGCTTACGCGGCCCCAAGACAGGTCGGTGATGTGGATGAGTCCGTCAACACCGCCGAGGTCAACGAATACACCATAAGAGGTGATGTTCTTAACAGTACCCTCGAGTACCTGACCCTTCTCAAGTTTAGAGATGATGTCCTTCTTCTGTGCCTCAAGCTCGGCCTCGATAAGAGCCTTGTGAGAAACAACCACATTGCGGAACTCCTGATTGATCTTGACAATCTTGAACTCCATGGTCTTGCCTACGAATACATCGTAGTCGCGTATTGGATGAACGTCAATCTGGCTACCGGGCAAGAATGCTTCGATTCCGAATACATCAACAATCATACCACCCTTAGTGCGGCACTTGATGTAGCCCTGAATAACCTCGTCGTTAGCGAGAGCCTCGTTAACACGGTCCCAGCTCTTGGCCAGGCGTGCCTTCTTGTGAGACAGAACCAACTGGCCCTTCTTGTCCTCCTGGTTCTCAACGTAAACTTCAACCTTGTCACCTACCTTGAGGTCGGGGTTGTAGCGGAATTCAGAAGCGGGAATGATACCATCGCTCTTGTAACCGATGTTAACGATAACCTCTTTCTTGTCAGCAGAGATTACGGTACCTTCTACTACCTGATGCTCTGTAACCTTGTTGAGGGTCTCGTCGTAAGCCTTCTGAATGTCGTCAATGTTTGAGCCTGCATTAGTGCCATTCTCAAACTCGTCCCAATTGAAGTCTGCCAACGGCTGTACGTTCTTAAAATCTGACATAAAATTAATAAATGAAATAAATAAAAAAGTTAGACATTATGTTAATTAACTCGATGATAAGGTGAGTAAACACCAAATCGGTTGCAAAATTACTAATTTTCAATGTGAAACGGGGAACTATATCCGTTTATTTGTTCGCGATTTTGGTTTTTTTAACAATGATGGTGCCGATGATGGCCATGATGGTCTCCGAAACAGGAGGGTTGGCCATTGGTCAGACTGCCTTGATGGGGCAAAAGTGGCTTGTATCAGCCGATTCCCAAGAGTTCAATCTCGAAGATGAGGGTAGAACCGCCAGGGATTCCGGGTTGGGAGAATTTGCCGTAGCCCATCTCTGCCGGGATGTACAGTTCCCACTTGTCGCCGACGACCATCTGCTGCAGTGCCACAATCCAACCGTCTATTAGGTCGCAGAGCCTGATGGCCAGTGGCGTGCCGCCATAACTCGAGTCGAAGGTATGACCGTCGATGGTGGAGCCGCGGTAGTGGGCTGTGATGATACTTCTGGGTGAAGGGTGGGTAGTGCCTTCTCCGCTGTGGATGATGCGATAGTACACACCGCGCGGCAACTGGAGTACGCCTTCTTCGCGGGCTTTGTCTTCCAGCCATGCCTTGTTTTTCTCTATGTATGCTCTCTTTGCCATAATGAATGTTTTTTCGACTGCAAAGGTATACATAATAACAATCATATTGGCATAAAAGTCAAGAATAATAGTGGCTAAGGTGCTGAAGATGGCGGCTTTGCGATAGAGAATAAGGGCCACAGGTAGTTGGAGCTGCGCTGAAGGTGTGGGGGCGGAAGAGTGAAACGCCCGTCATATAAAATAAGGTGGAAATGAAGCGCCAAGTAGCAGGATAAGTGGTTTTTATGAATATTCTTGGTTATTCTTTTGCCTGTTTTGGCGTTTCTTATTATTTTTGCATCATCATTAAGCAGATGTATAATCCTAATTTATAGTGAATTAATGAATATTTTAACCAAAGCCCTTGGATTTGATAGTGCCAAGGCAAGTGTGCGCACGGAGGTTGTGGCCGGCGCTACCACTTTTCTGACAATGAGCTACATCCTTGCTGTCAATCCTGCAATTCTGGCCACTACGGGTATGGACAAAGGCGCTCTCTTCACAGCCACAGCCCTCGCGGCGGCCATTTCCACCCTGTTGCTTGCGTTCATGGCCAAGTTGCCGTTTGCCCAAGCTCCAAGTATGGGTCTCAATGCCTTCTTTGCCTTTACCATGTGTCAGGCTATGCACCTGTCGTGGCAACAGTCGTTGGCGGCATTGGTTGTAGAGGGCGTAGTCTTCATCCTCATCACGTTTATGAACGTGCGTGAGAAGATTCTGGACAGCATCCCTCGCAACTTGCGCTACTCCATTTCGGCGGGAATAGGTATGTTTATAGCCTTTATCGGACTGAAGAACGCCGGCATCGTGGTGGCCAATCCCGACACCTTTGTGGCTTTGGGCAATTTCACCCCCGAAGCTATCCTGGGTATCGTGGCCATAGTGCTGAGCGGAGTGCTCACAGCCCGTAGAGTGAAGGGCGCTCTCTTCATCGCCATCATCATCGCTACTCTGGTAGGTTTGCCGATGGGCGTGACGGTGATGCCTGATGGGTGGCTGCCTGTGTCGGAGCCCCACTCGGTAGCGCCGATTTTCTGCCAGTTTGATTTTGATGGTTTCTTCAATATCAATATGCTGGTGGTCATCTTCTCGCTGCTTATCATCAATATCTTTGATACCGTGGGTACGCTTGTGGGCTTGGCTGAGAAAACTGGTGTGGTGCGCCCCGACGGCTCTATTCCTCGTGTGAAGGAAGCCATGCTCAGCGATGCCATCGGTACTACCTGTGGAGCCATGTTGGGTAGCAGTACCGTCACTACATATATCGAGAGTGCTTCGGGTATAGCCGAGGGTGGTCGCACGGGTCTCACCTCACTGGTTACCGGATTCCTGTTCATCGCAGCCCTCTTGCTGTCTCCGCTTTTCCTGCTCATTCCTTCGGCTGCGACAAGTGGTGCCCTGGTTATGGTGGGCGTGCTGATGATTGACTCGGTGAAGAAGATAGAACTCAATGATGTCACCGAGGCTTTCCCTTCGTTTATCACTATGATTACGATGGTGTTGTGTTATTCCATAGCCGATGGCATCTGCTTGGGCATCTTGAGCTATGTAGTGATGAAGGTATGTACTGGTAAATTTAAGAATATAAGCGTCACGCTGGTGATTCTCTCGCTCCTGTTTATCCTGAAGTTTGTAGTGGGATAGACAGAGGACGATATAAAAAAAAAAGAAACATTGGTGGTTAGAATTGCCACCAATGTTTCTTTTTTTGTGTTTCGTTTTCTCCTCTCAGGCTTCTGCGCTCTTCGCGCATGATGTCGTGCCATGTCTTGTTGTAGTGTATCATCTGGTAAATCTGTCCCCAATCGGGCAGACCGCCGATGTTACGGTCATCAATCCACATGTCTACTTTCAGCTTGCGGGAGAAGTGATTGTTCCATTCTTGTTTTTCTTCGGGATAGTCTTTGTTGATGGCGTAAAACTCAACGCCACGCTCGCGGCACCAGTTGACGGCTTCGTCGAGAAGCGCACCTTCGCGGACAGTCCACAGTATCAGTTTGTGATGCTCCTTGATAAGCATCTTCAGCGTCTCTGTGGCAAACGGAAGTTCTTCGCCAATCTTTGGATACTCGTGGGTGACTATCGTTCCATCAAAATCTACGGCTATTGTCATAGTCTCTTATACCTATTTATATATATACGCGCGTGAGGAGGCTGGCGGCTGACCCGCCAAGCACCTTAGTGCTTGACGGAGTCGTCGTTGGCGTCACCATAGTGACTCTTGCTGTAATTGCCATAAGAACCGTATGAACCATACGAGCCCTTGCCATATCGGCCGTATCTGCCATAGTGTCCGTATTTGCCATACTTGCCATAGCCATAGTAGTAGCCATACTTCTTCTTGGTCATGTCTACGCCGTTGAGGACAATGGACATGTTAGGCAGCTTCTTGGTTTCCGAAAGTTCGTTGATGAGGTTGAAGCTCTCCTTGGCGGTATAGTCGGCGCGGCACATGTATACCGTGGCGTCGGCTACGCGGCCAATCTGAAGCGTATCGGTAACCAGACCCACAGGGGCGGTGTCGATAAGGATGTAATCATAGTGATCCTTCAGTTCGTTGATAATGTCGTCGAGGCTCTTGCGGGCTACCAATTCTGCGGGGTTGGGAGGAATGGGGCCAGCCATGAGCAGCTCCAGATTGCTGTTTACCTCTGAAGGCAGTATCTGCTTGCTGATGTCGGCCCAAGTGGGATGCTCCTTGACCAGAAGGTTGGTAATACCGTGTACCTTGTCATTAATCTCAAACAACTCGGCCAGTCGGGGCTTGCGGATGTCGAGTCCCACGAGCAGTACCTTCTTGCCCAGCAGTGCGAAACTGATGGCGAGGTTGGCGCAGTTGAAGGTCTTGCCTTCGCCCGAAGTGGTGGAGGTGAAGAGGATGACCTTCTCGTCTTCCTTCATCATAAACTGCAGGTTGGTACGCATCGAACGGAAGATTTCTTCCATCATATTGTTCTTGTTCTCGTGTACCACGATGTCGGCCTTGGTCTTGGCGCTATCGCTGGCCACAGCCACGTCGGCGATGATAGGCAGCTTGGTGAGCTTCTCCACATCGTCGTGTCCCTCAATCTTGTAGCGCAACAGCTGGATAAGGAAGAGCACACCGGCGGGAATACCAATGCCCAATACAAAAGAGATGAGCAATATGATGCTACCCTTAGGACTGATTTTGCCCAACACCTCGGGAGTGTCGATGAGTTTGCCTTTGTCCACGGTTGATGCCAGAGAGATGGAGTTCTCTTCGCGCTTCTGCAGCAGCATCACATACAGGGCAGACTTCACTTCCTGCTGGCGGCCAATCTGTGTAAGGATGCGCTCCTGCTCTGGAGTCTCAGTCATCTTGCCAGAGTTGCGGTTCAGCTCGCTCTCAATCTTGTTGAGCTGCATCTCGGCATTGAACTTGGCCTGGTTCATGGCCACGCTGATGCTGTGGCGGAGCTCGTCAAGCTGATTGGTAAGAGGGATGACGGTGGGCGAAGACTCAGAGGCGCCATTGAGCAGACGGCTGCGATTGAGAGAAATCTCGTTGTATTTCGTGATGAGCGAGGTTACGGCTACATCGGCGATACCCACATTGGCAGGCAGCACGGCGTAGTCCTTGCTCGAATTCATAGTCTCGCGCAGGCTGTTGATAAGTTCAACCTGCATCTGAGCCTCAGACAACTTCTGCTGGTATTGGCTTGCGTTGAGTACGTTCTGGCTTGCATTGAGCTTGATGTCAACCAGCTGGTTGCGCTTCTTGTAGCTCTCCAGAGACCCTTCGGTGCTGCCCAGCTCGGCGTTGAGCTTTTCGATACGGTTGTTGATAAACTCCTCGGTACGGCGAGCCACCTCATTCTTGTCCTCATTGGCCTGGCGGTTGTAGACTACGGCCAGCTGGCGCAGATAGTCGGTAGCGCGCATAGGCACTTCGTCGTTGAGTGTGAGCTTGGCGATGGTGGTCGTCTTGGATGTGGGAGATACGTTGAGCGACTTCTGATACTTGTATGACATCATGTGGGGAGACACGATAACTGCCTTCATGATGTCGCCTTCGCGCATCTGGGGGCAGGCATTGCGTGAGAGGGTAATCACACCTACTTTGGTACCGAAGGTGGCTGGCAGGTTCTTGAATTTCTTGTCTATCTTGTATTCCACGCCCTTGGTACCCTCTACGAGAGGCTTGGTGTAGGTGCCTGTCACGTTGTACTGTCCATTCTCATACTTGATGGTCAGCTTCACGGGAGCCTTCAGCATCTCCAGGTGAGTGGGGTCTACATCCACATTGACGGGATTGTTGTGGTAGGCTATCTGTGCCTTAATCTTACCTTTTATATAATAGGTAGTGTAGAGCTTCAGGTCTCTTGCTGCCTGTTCGGCCAGCAGACGCGAGGTGATGATCTCCATTTCGTTGTCAAAACCGTCACTTGCCTCCATGAATCCCAGGTTGGCTGCCTGGGCAATGCGGCTGCCGGTGCGGCTGCGTGCATTGTTGTCATCATTCTTGATGAGCATCTTGGTGGTGGCTTGATAGACAGGTGTGGTGTAGCGCAGATATACGGCTGCGATTCCTACACAGATAATCACAGAAAGTAAGAACCATTTCCAATAGAGTACGGCTATCCGGATAACATCTTGATAGTTCAGCGAACTCTTCTCCTGGTCTCGAATTTCTTCGGGCATTCCATTTTTTACGTATTCCATTTTATTTAAGTTTTTATTTTGTCAATGATAAGAGGTATTGTCCGTATTGGTTTTTGAGCATGGGCTTGGCCAGTTCTCTGAGCTGGTCAGCGTCTATCCATCCCTGCTTGTAGGCGATCTCTTCGAGACAAGCCACTTTGAGGCCTTGGCGCTTCTCTATTACCTCGATGAAGGTACTGGCCTCGCTCAGACTGTCGTGGGTACCGGTGTCGAGCCAGGCGAATCCGCGCTGGAGGGTAAGCACCTTCAGCTGATGGCGGTTGAGATATTCCTGGTTGACGGTAGTAATCTCGAGCTCGCCGCGAGCACTGGGCTTGATGTTTTTGGCTATCTCTACCACGCTGTTGGGATAGAAGTATAGTCCCACAACGGCGTAATTGCTCTTGGGATGCTGTGGCTTTTCCTCGATGGAGAGGCAGTTGCCATCGGCGTCAAACTCAGCCACGCCATAGCGCTCTGGGTCGTTGACGTAATAACCGAAGACGGTAGCCATGCCGTCTTGCTCTACATTGGTGACACTCTGGTGGAGCAGGCCACTGAAGCCGGCTCCATAGAAGATGTTGTCGCCAAGGACGAGGCAGACGGAGTCATTGCCGATAAACTTCTCGCCGATGATGAAAGCCTGGGCCAGTCCGTCGGGGCTTGGCTGCTCGGCGTATTCAAACTTGACGCCCAGTTCGCTGCCGTCACCGAGCAGTCGGCGGAAGCCTGGGAGGTCGTAAGGGGTGGAGATGATGAGAATCTCGCGTATGCCAGCGAGCATCAGAGCCGAGATGGGGTAATATATCATCGGCTTGTCAAAGATAGGTATCAGCTGTTTGCTAATGCCTTTGGTTATGGGGTAGAGGCGAGTGCCTGAACCGCCAGCAAGTACTATACCTTTCACCTTGTTATTTCGTTTTAGATATTATTCTGTCTTCTCTTGCAGAAAGTGACTACCACTGTGCGATAGAGTATCCATAGGTCTAATCCTATTGACCAATGCTTGATGTACCATATGTCGTGTTTCACTCTCTCTGCCATTTGCCACACCTCGGGAGTTTCTCCGCTCAGTCCCAGCACCTGTGAATATCCCGTAATGCCGGGCTTGCAGCGATGACGGTCCATGTAGTTGTCTATCAACTGGGTGTATTTTCTGGTGTGGTAGAGCATGTGGGGGCGTGGGCCGATAATGCTCATGTCGCCCTTGATTACATTGATGAAATTGGGGATTTCGTCGATATGTGTGCGGCGCATGAAACTGCCAAAGGGGAATATGCGTGGATCATTGGCTGTGGCCTGAAGTGTGTCGCACTCGTCATTCAGACGCATGGTGCGAAACTTGTAGCAGACAAATGTCTTGCCGTCAAGACCGGTGCGCTCCTGCTTGAACACTATGGGGCCGCGGCTCTGCATCTTGATGATTAGCGCGATGATGGGCAGGAAGGGTAGGGAGATGATACATACCAATAGACCAGCAAACAAGTCGAATGTACGCTTTATGGTTCTGTTGGACAACATTAACAAGGGATTTTTCTGGTCCTCTGCTATTGCTTCAGTTTTAAGGGTGTTTTCGACTGTGCTTATATGTTGTGGCATGTTGTATGGTTTTTGTTTCTGCGGCATCGATTATGACCATTGTGCAGCTATGGCAATAGCATGGGCTTATATCGTGCGTAATCTATGCAAAGGTAATATAATAATTCGGATTTCTCCTTATTATAATTAAAAAAAATCATCGTCGGCCATTTTTTTTTGATGGCAGGAAAAACTCATGGTGCGATTGCTTTTCTATCTGGTTGGTCTCATGCAACTTTAAGTTGTGCTTCCGGTTCCCCTTATGAGTTTCACGGAGAGGCCATGGGAAGGTCAGCTCAGTGCCTGCCACTGCGATACATTGGTATTATGTCCGAAGAAATACGTTAAATAATTTTGACAATTGGCGAGTTTGTTGTAATTTTGTGGCTGTTAATGGCAATTGGGCCATTATTTAATTAAAAACTTAAGTAATTATAATGGGAATATTTTCAAAATTATTCGGAAATAAGTCAACGGAAAAGAAAACGGGCGGAATGGAAGACTACATGACGCTCATCAGGGTGTACTTTCAGGCATCGATAGCCAGCCAGCTGGGTATCAACAATCTTGCCATGCTGCCCGACTTGCGTATGTTCAAGACGACGCTGCATGTGCCCACCCAGAACAATAAGTTGGGTATTGGTGAGAAGAGCCACTGCAAGAAGATGCTCAAAGAGCTCTACAAGGTTGACGACCTCTTCTTCAAGGAGATTGATGCCAGTATTCGTAAGAACTGCCGTAAGATACAGGACGTACAGGTGTACCTCGTACAGTTCCAGGGCTTTACCCAAGACCTGATGATGCTGATGGGTAATCTCATGAAGTTCAAGCTGCGTATGCCTTCTTTCTTCAAGGGCGCCATCTACTCGATGACCGAGAAGACCGTGAAGGAAATCTTTACCAAGAACGACTACAAGGATGCAGGAGTTGTCAAGGTGGTGCTCAATATCCGCCAGTACAACAAGCGTCTCTCGTTCTCTGAAAAGTGGATTACCGGATTTGTCTATCAGGTGGTGATGTTGGCCAAGAAAGAGCCAAAAGCCAAAGAAGAGGCAGCTAAATAACAAAAAACGAGACATTTCTTTGGATTTTACAGATTATTCATATAAATTTGTAAACTAAACATAGGTTATGGATGCTACTGAGAAAACATTGACGCTGTTTACGACACGTATGCGACAGATGATTCTCCGTTTTGATGAACTCAAAAAGGAGAAGACCCGTCTTGAGGATATGCTGTCCGAACGCGACGCTAAGATAGCCGAACTTGAGGCTCGGTTGGCTCAGGCTTCCATGGACTATGAGAGTTTGAAGATGGCGAGGATGATTGAGGTCACCGACGGTGATGTCGAAGGAGCGCAGAAGCGCATATCCAAGCTCATCAGAGACGTTAACAAGTGTATCACGCTACTGAGCGAAAAATAACGCGAAGCGATGGGTGAGTCAGACAAGGAAAAATTGCGTATTAGGTTACATGTCTACGATACGGATATGACAGTGACTATTCCTCGGGCAGAGGAAGAGTGCTATCGTGCCGCAGCCAAGCTGATAACCGATGTTGTAAACAATTACTCTGCTGTCTATAAAGACCGCAAGGGTGAGAAGGAAATATTATATATGGCTCTGATTGATATATCTCTCAGATATCAGAAGGAAACCAGAAAACACGATATATTGCCTGTTACCGACATCCTTACCAAGTTGACTTCCGAAATCGAAGAAGCGTTGGATAGCGAGTAAGGAATTAAATTTTATATACATAATACTAAAAATGGTAATTACATTGATTATAGTGGCCGTAGCTCTCGTCGTGGGAGTATTGGCTGGTTATATGATTTTCCGTTATGTCATTAAGGGAAAATACAATGAAATGGTAGCGGCAGCCTCTAAGGAAGCCGAAGTGGTAAAGGAGAAGAAACTGCTTGAAGTCAAGGAGAAATTCCTCAACAAGAAGAGTGAGCTGGAGAAGGAGGTGCAGCAGCGCAACCAGAAGATTCTGCAAAACGAGAACAGGCTCAAGCAGCGCGAGATATCTCTCAACCAGCGTCAGGACGAGATAGGCCGAAAGAAGCAGGAACTCACCCAGCTTCAGCAGCGTATAGACAACGAGAAGAAGCTGATGCTCGTAAAGCAGCAGGAACTTGAGAAGATGCAGGAGCAGGAGCGTGCCAAGCTCGAAGAGCTCTCTGGTCTGAGCGCCGAGGAAGCCAAGGAACGACTGATAGACAGCCTGAAGGACCAGGCCAAACTTGATGCCGCCAGCTATATCAACGAGATTGTAGACGAGGCCAAGCTCAATGCCAACCAGCAGGCCAAGAAGATTGTCATCCAGACCATCCAGCGTGTGGCTACCGAGACTGCTATCGAGAATTCGGTGAGCGTGTTCCATATTGATAACGACGAGGTTAAGGGTCGTATCATCGGTCGCGAGGGTCGTAATATCCGAGCCCTTGAGGCTGCTACAGGCGTCGAGATTGTCGTCGACGATACCCCCGAGGCTATTGTCATCTCTGCCTTTGACCCCATCCGTCGCGAGGTTTGCCGTCTGGCTCTCCATCAGCTGGTTACCGACGGCCGTATCCACCCCGCTCGTATCGAGGAGGTTGTGGCCAAGGTCAAGAAGCAGTTGGACAATGAGATTATTGAGACTGGTAAGCGTACGGTTATCGACCTGGGTATCCACGGTCTGCATCCCGAGCTGGTGCGTATCGTCGGCAAGATGAAGTATCGCTCTTCTTACGGACAGAACTTGTTGCAGCACGCTCGCGAGACAGCTAACCTCTGTGCGGTTATGGCTTCAGAGCTGGGACTTAATCCTAAGAAGGCCAAGCGTGCCGGTCTCCTGCACGATATCGGTAAGGTGCCAGACGAGGAGAGCGAGCTGCCCCACGCACTCTATGGTGCTAAGATAGCAGAGAAATATAAGGAGAAGGCAGATATCTGCAATGCCATCGCCGCTCACCATGATGAGACTGAGATGGAGAGCCTGCTTGCTCCTATCGTTCAGGTTTGCGATGCCATCTCTGGTGCCCGTCCCGGTGCCCGTCGCGAGATAGTCGAGGCTTACATCAAGCGTCTTAACGACCTTGAGGCTATAGCTATGAGCTACCCTGGCGTGGTTAAGACTTACGCCATCCAGGCAGGTCGCGAGTTGCGCGTGATTGTCGGTGCCGACAAGATGAGCGACGAGGAAAGCATCAAGCTCTCTGACGAGATTGCAACAAAGGTTCAGAACGAGATGACCTATCCTGGTCAGGTTAAGATTACGGTTATCCGTGAGACCCGCAGCGTGGCTTATGCCAAGTAATAGGAAGCAAATTATAGCATAATTAATAATGAAGTCCCTTGTCAGATTGATGGCAAGGGATTTTTTTGTATTGCTTTTACTGTGCCGTTTGCCAACTACGCAAGCGTGGAGTGTATCTCCATAAGCGTGGAGGTTAATTTTGCAAGCGTGGAGAGTATCTCCATAAGCGTGGAGGTTAATTTTGCAAGCGTGGAGAGTATCTCCATAAGCGTGGAGGTTAATTCTACAAGCGTGGAGAGCCACTCTATGAAGTAGGTAGTTGTCTTCGGCGTGCATACTCAAAATACCTACTTTTAGGTATTGCACCATTTGGACATCCTTTTTATCTTTGCAACAAATATAGGCTTCACTTTGTGTTAAACCCAAATCGGTCATTAGAAAAATTTTCTTGTCATTTTCTAATGACCGCCATTAGAAAAACAGCTTTGTATATGCTTGATTTATAAATATTTACTAACTTTACCACGAAAAAAAGAATATACTCCGATGCGAAACTGTGACATAAAGTTTGTAAATAA
>NZ_NPJK01000058.1:0-2074 GCF_002251285.1 Prevotella sp. P5-64 | reverse complement strand
CAAAACTTGAGGGCAAACGTGTCGGGCTGGTCCGCATGGATAGCGGTTTCTTTGCGAAGGAAATACTTGACTATCTGGAAATGAAAGGGTTACACTATATCATTGCCTGCCGTTTCAACAATCGTATAAAGTACAGTCTCACCCATGAACGCAAATGGATAGAGCTAACAGACGGATTGGAAATATCCGAAACCATCTATCAGGCAAACGGTTGGGAGAAGCCTAGACGCATTGTGATGGTCAGGCAAGAAATAGACAAGCGCCCCAAAGCTGCAGGAAAGCAAATCAAGCAACTGGAGCTTTTTGAGGATGAGCAGGATTTCGGAAAATACCGATACAGCTGCTTTGTAACAGACCTTGACCTGCCGGCCAAGATTGTATATGACTCATATCGCGGAAGAGCGGATTCTGAGAATAGGATAAAAGAATTGAAGAATGATTTCTCCATCGATGACTTTGTCACAAATAACTTCTGGGCAACAGAGGCATGTGGGAATTTCATTGTTATGGCATATAACTTTATGTCGTTGTTCAGACATGCGCTGATCAATTCCAACAAGAAGAAATTTCTGAAGACTATCCGATACGAGTTGATATCGACGCCAGCCTATCTGGGAAAAACAAAAGACAAGCACATCCTATATTTGGCTAGATCACTAAAAACACGACAATCATTCTTATCTATATGGGAAAAATTAAAGGATTTCTCTTTGCCGTACGACACAGAGAAATCCTAATGACCGATTTGGGTTAAAAAGTAATGTGGAAGGAAAATATTCTTTCGATTTTTGTAATTTTGCATACAATTATATAACAACAGACGATGAAGAAGCAGAAATTATATGAAGCATCAGACAAGATGATTACTCTTTTACAGGATAATTATGCGGTTTTGCGCTGCCTTGGCTCTTTTGGCATCAACCTGGGATTTGGCAACAAGACGGTAGAAGAGGTCTGTATAGATGAGGGAGTCGATAGCTTCACTTTTCTGTGTATTGTCAATTATACCATCAATGGATACCTGGGAGCGGATGATGTCGCGCGTCTTTCCGTGCCCACCTTGATGCAATATCTTAAATCCTCGCACGAATACTATTTGGACTTTGAGTTGCCTTTCATTAGGAAGGAACTTATAGCATCGCTTGACGCCGCCGACAATCTGGCGTCTCTCATCATCAAAATATATGATGAGTATGCCCGCAGTATCGTCCATCATATGAAGTATGAGGAAAAGAATGTCTTTCCATACGTCGAGGCGCTCCTTCAGGGAAAAGCGCAGACCAACTATGATGTGGAGACTTTTTCTAAGCATCATGACCAGATAGATGTCAAGTTGCGTGAGTTGAAGAATATCATCATACAGTATCTTCCAGTCGATGCGCATCGCAATAATCAGCTTTATGCGACGCTGTTTGATATCTATAATTGTGAGTCATGGCTTGCCCAGCATTCCGAGGTCGAAGACCATATCTTTATACCGGCAGTCAGATTGCTTGAAAAGCAAATCAACCAAAGCAATATATCGCAGAAACTGTCTAATATGATTAATAAGAACAGTGATGCAGATGTATTGAGCGACCGCGAGCGCGACGTGATAGTCTGTCTGGTGCAGGGCATGACAAATAAGGAGATGGCTGACCATCTTTGCATTTCCATCAACACTGTTATCACTCACCGCAAGAATATTGCACGTAAGTTGCAGATACATTCTCCTGCAGGTCTCACCGTCTATGCCATCGCCAAAGGCCTTATAGATATTTCCGCAGTCAAGCTGTAAATCGCGGCAATTTTCCGAGTAAATATTTCTCCTCTTTTATAATTGTTTGTCATTCACGCAGTTGATGCTGTTTGGCTGTTTGATGACTTGAAAGACGGTAGTTGCAATCCCGTCAGTCGCCCTGTTGGTCAAGTCTTAAACCCAAATCGGTCATTAGAAAAAGTTTCTTGTCATTTTCTAATGACCGCCATTAGAAAAACAGCTTTGTATATGCTTGATTTATAAATATTTACTAACTTTACCACGAAAAAAAGAATATACTCCGATGCGAAACTGTGACATAAAGTTTGTAAATAA
>NZ_NPJK01000057.1:0-8540 GCF_002251285.1 Prevotella sp. P5-64 | reverse complement strand
GCATCGTGGGGTAAGGGGATGGTGGCTACATATTGATGTTGTGCTGTTGCTTTTTACTGAAAGCTGCTACTAACGACTCATAAATCTACCCTTAATCGTGTATTGGATGATAGTTGCGGATTTTAGGGTAAGCGAGAATATGGGCAGACCTACTATTCCCAAAGTCACTTTGACGAGCTCCGACGTACCGACCTATTATCCAACGAAAACTATTATACCGTAGAGCAAGTGCAGCAACTCTATGGACTGACCAAAGCCAACATCTGCCACATCGTCAAGGTAAAGCACATTGAGAAGACAAAGGTAGGACGGCTTAATCTTTTGCTCCGTCCTGATGTGGAGAGAGTGATGGAGGAACGGAAATCGTTGGGAATGATGGATGCAGGATTCTGAATTTCTACCATACTGACGGATTATTCGGTGATGATTGGGAATAATCGGAGTCAGCACTGCATCATTGAGTTCCTTTGCACCCGTGGAGAAACGCTCCACCAAGATTATTAACAAATAATATATATATGTATGAGTAACATCTGCAAAACCGTGAGCCTCCGCACACGGAAAATCAAAGGCGGAGAACAGCTATCCTTCTACCTTGACTACTATCCCGGCTACAGGGACGAGTCCACCATGAAGGTCGTGCGCCATGAATCGCTCGGCATCTACATCTATGCCAAGCCGAAGTCACAACGTGAGAAGGACTACAACGACCGTATGCGTGAGAAGGCAGAAGCCCTCCGTTGCCGTCGCTATGAGTCCATAGTCAATGAGAGGTACGACTTCTTTGACAAGGAAAAGATGAAGGGCGATTTCCTTGCCTACTTCAAGCAGAAGGCAGACAAGAAGAACTGCAAGTGGCAGCACGTCTATAAGCACTTTGCCCGTTTCTGCAACAACAAGTGCCGATTTGACGAAATAAGCGTTGACCTGTGCAACAAGTTCCGTGAGTATCTGCTGACTGCTCCGCAGACCATCCACACGGAACACAAACTTCACATCAATAGTGTAGCAGGCTATTGGTCAACCTTCCGTGCCGTCCTTCATACCGCCTACAGAGAACACAAGATTATGGAGAACCCCAACGGCTTCTTGGAGCGCATTGACACCATCCCCACGGAGAAAGAGCATCTGTCGAAGGATGAGCTTGTCAGGTTGGCAAACACCCCATGCCAATATCCCGTCTTAAAAACCGCTTTTCTCTTTGCTTGTCTTACTGGACTCCGTAAGAGTGATATTAAGCAGCTCACATGGGAGAACATACAGCCCTACGGTGACGGTGGAATGTATGTCACACTTCGTATGCAGAAAACCAAGGAACTGGTAAACAATCCCATCAGTGACGAGGCTTTGGAACTGATTGGTGAGCGAGGAACTGGCCCCGTCTTTGTCGGCTTTGCAGACAAGATGACACAGACACCCTTGAAGAACTGGCTGAAAGCCGCTGGCATCACTAAGAAAATCTCGTTCCATTGCAGCCGCCACACTTTCGGTTCGCTTCAGGTGGATGCTGGTACAAGCGTCTATACCGTTCAGCACATGTTGGGCCACAAGAACGTTTCGACCACACAGATCTATGCGACTATGGCAGATGAGAGCAAGCGAGAGAGCGTCAACCGTATTACGTTGAAGCCAAAGATCACTCCGCAGTTGAAAGTCGTAGGGCAATAATGACCTACAGTTCTATAGGACACATATTATTAATGTGCCTGTATGGGGAGGGGCATTGCTTCTCCCTTTTTCTTTTCCCTTTCGTCATGTCCATCAATATTTTATAGTATGATTATTGGTTCTTTTTTCATACTCGGTAGGACCAATTTCTAAACTAATGTAAAAACGAAGCGGATTTTTCGGAAGATTTTGAGCAGTCGGGAATAATCGGAGTAACTTTGCGTTACAAATCGCTCAGATGAGTTGTGGATGATACCGACAATTCTGATAAGTCAAATCAATAAATATAGAAAGGAAAGAAAGATGAACAACGTAAAATGTAAAACGAAAAGCATGGCTGTAAGAGACTTTTGCCTTGTGTGGGGATGCCCTGGTTTGGTCATTCTCACCATTTCCCTCTTCGTGTCATTGAAGGTGGGCAACGATTTCGGACAAGACAACTTTGCCAAGTTCGTAACCTTTGTAATCTCCAGCGGATTACTGTGGACAGTCTATTATCTGTTCCAGTCCGTATTGGCAGAAGTGCCACTTAGATTGCAGAACGGTCAACGCGAAGGAACCACCCTTCTTACCAACCAAGAAACGGAAGCAGTCACAGAAGATTCAATGGACAATATGAGCATTGAACAGGTTCATGAATATCTGGCAGAAGTTCTACCTCAAACAGAATCTGCACAAGAACCCTTGCCAGAGGAACTGCAAGAACCTATCATTGAGATTTCCGATTCAGTAGAACCGACAAAGGAGGCAACCGATACAATAGAGACGAGTTCAGAACAGCCCGACCTATATGCCCAACGCTGTAAGGAATATCAGCGTGAGCAGGAACAGAGGCGACAGAATACCATTGATGCCATTATAGAATATGTGACCCATACCATGTCGCCATATATCTATGACAATGAGGAATTGGAAAAACTCTGTGATGCAATCAGGAAGTGGGCCGATGACTGGCGGCATATTCCTGTGCCAATCAGATTGAAGTCCACTCTTACCACCCTTGACCTACGGCACTTTGTTTGGAATATAGCCGAGAGACTGGGCAGCAAGAAAGACTATACGGGACGTGTCCGTGCCGACTTCATCAAGCGTATGTTCCCGGATGTAATGAGAGACATCGAGCAGGATAGCATCCGCAACTTCAAGTTCCAGCCTGATACTGGGAACATCGTGATAGACGAGCCTGACAAAGGCGACTATCATTTCCACTATGAGAAATTCAATTAAATAGTTTGTCCTTCGAAAGAAGGCGACCTAGAAATCTGTTTTCAAAAATCAGCGAAAACGAGATTATTAAAACACTAAAATCATATATCAGCAGAATGGGAATACGGGCTCTATCAAAAATGTCTTCTAAAGAAACAATTGAATTAAGAAGCCTTTTCAGCTTTTCGATAATAAAGTCACACTTGTATTTGTAAATCGCATTATATCAATTACTTGTACTTTAAACGATAGAAAAGTGATTGTCTAGATTCTAAAGATTGGGGAAAAGACGAACATTTAACGTTTTTAACTTTTTTGAACCAAATGGCCCGCAAGTGTGCAATAAATTGATTAAGTCATGGTATTTTATTCTTGAAGTCGTCTTTTCTGGCAATATTGCCCCTAATGTAAAAAGCGACACATTATTTATATAGGAATGCCATCTATACAGCAAGAAAAACGCTATAATTTGCCAATGAAACTTAATTTCAACACTTAAAGTAGTGCTGTATAAAAGAAATTTTGTATCTTTGCGGTCGGAAATATTTATTATCATTCCGACCATAATTTATATACAAAATCGATGGAGAATGCAGTAGTACAACAGATTAGAAAAAGGATTACTCGCAGTAAGTTTGGCGAGATATTCTTTGTTTCTTCTTTTCCCCAATATGATGTCGAGTACGTCACAAAACTGCTCGCCATCTTTGAGAAAGAAGGATTGATTACACGAATAGCCAAAGGCGTGTATGTCAAGGCACGTAAAACACGTTTTGGCATCCTTTATCCTTCGGCTTACGAATTAGTGAAAGAGATTACCAAACGAGATAAGGCAAAAGTTATACCTACGGGAGCCACTGCTGCTAATCGCTTAGGATTCTCAACACAAGTACCCATGAACACTATTTTTCTGACTACTGGGTCTGGGCGAAAAATGAAATTAGGGAATCGAACAGTGACTCTGAAGCATGGGGCACCTAAGAACTTTGCATTCCGCGGACGTTTGATGCCAGAATTGGTACAAGCATTACGCAGCATTGGTGAGCATAACATCACTCAGGATGTTGAAGCGAGGATTAGACAACTGTTCTCGGAAACTCCTGAGACTGACACCATAGAATATGATTTGTTGTTGGCTCCTGTATGGATGCGACAAGTTATAAAGAAAGGAATAAAATGAGTAAATGGATTGATTTCTCGCTCGACGAGCGAAAGGCGATGATACAAGGTGTGGTCGAGGCACGGCAAATTGATGAAGCTGCTGCCGAGAAGGACTGGTGGGTAACGGCAGTGTTGTATGCCCTTTTTCACTCCAGTGTATCAGAATATCTGTTATTCAAAGGTGGTACGAGTCTCAGTAAAGGCTGGGATATCATCAACCGATTCAGTGAAGATATTGATTTAGCATTGAGCCGTGACTATTTTCTGAACGTCAAGCAACTCTCTTGTGCAAGCTGTACCAGTAATACGCAAATACATAATCTTCGAGAGAAAGGACAGGACTTCTTGTATGGCGAGTTCAAAGACGAGTTATCGGCGAAACTTGTCGAAATGGGGCTTGAAGTAACAGTTCTCACAGACAATGACATATCCAATGAAAATGGTGAGCCCCAAAAGGTTCCACACGATAAAGACCCATCTGTTCTTTATGTTCAATATCCTTCACTCTACGATAGCCAAGCCGCATACGCAATACCAACGGTTAAAGTAGAGATTAGCGTGTTGTCAATGTCCGAGCCTTACGAGATGAGAAGAATTTCATCACTTATAGAACAGACCTTCAAGGATGAAGATGTGGATTCCGACCTTGTCCAGACAATCCGCACTGTCAGTCCCGCCAGGACTTTCTTGGAAAAAGCTTTCCTCTTGTGTGAAGAGTTCCAGAAGGACGAACCGAGAACGCATAGAATGACACGTCACTTCTACGACTTGGAGAGACTGATGCAAACCCCATACGCAGAAATGGCTCTTAATGATTTGGTGCTCTATCATGAGATTGTGGAACATCGTCGCAAGTTCTATCATGTTGGTTATGTGGATTACGACAAAGAGCTACCTGCCACTATTCAGATTGTACCAAGTGACGAACTGATGTCCTCTTACGAAGCTGACTATAACGAAATGAAGGAGAGCTTCATTTATGGGCAACCTCTGACTTTCGGCGAGTTGATGGAAAAGATAACGAACCTTCAAGAACAATTCCGAGCTTTAGATGTCCCTAAAGGTTGAATGTAGATGAATTTTTAACAAAATCTACTTTTTCTCCAACCTCTGCCACGGCTTGCCGTACCCTTAGAGTAATTTTGCAGAAAAAACATAAAATATGATTAATAACGATAGAGGGCAAAGCCTAATAAGCAAATATGTCTGGGTGATAGAAACTATCTATCGCAGACGTAAAATCTCGTTCAAGGAACTGAACGAGCTGTGGCTGCGAGATGACATCAGCAGAGGGGTCGATATTCCCAAGCGCACCTTCGACAACTGGCGTTATGTCATCTGGGATATGTTCGGCATCAACATAGTCAACGAAAACCGAGGCGAATACCGTTATTACATCGAAAACGAAGAGGATATCAGTAAGAACGGACTCCGTTCATGGTTATATAATACTTTCTGTGTGAGCAATGCCTTAGCCAACAGTCAGAGCATCAAAGACCGCATCATTCTGGAATACGTGCCGTCTGGCCAGAACTACCTTCAGCCCATCATTGAGGCTATGAAGGAAAATCGTATCCTGAACATCACCTATCACAGCTACTGGAAGGACGAAGAGAACAATTTCGACGTGCAACCCTATTGCGTGAAGCTGTTCCGCCAGCGTTGGTACTTGGTGGCTCGCAGCACATATTCTTATTATTACGAGCAGGGGCCACGCATCTATTCCCTTGATCGTATCAAATATCTTCATGCAACAGACGAGACTTTTGAAATGCCAAAGAACTGGACGGCAGAGGATTTCTTTGACGGCTGCTTTGGAATCATTGCTGAACAGTCTGTGAAGGTACAACCAGTCAAACTGAAAGTATCAGCAGGACAAGCCAACTACATCCGTGATTTGAAGATGCACGAGTCGCAGGAAGAGATTGAACGTAATGAAGAATACAGCATATTCACCTTTAATCTCCGTCCAGAGTTCGACTTCCAGCAGGAACTGCTTTGGAATGGAGAAGACATGGAGGTACTTGAACCCTACTGGCTCCGCAAGGAGATTGCCGGTAAGATAAAAAGAATGTGGAACAAATACAAAGATGACCCGAAATGAAGGATTTTGCAGCAATAGATTTTGAGACAGCTAACAACGAGCGTTCTTCGGTTTGTTCTGTTGGTATCGTCATTGTACGAAATGGTGAGATAGTAGATTCGTTCTACTCTCTCATCCAACCAGAACCGAACTATTATAACTATTGGTGCTCACAGGTTCATGGTCTCTGCCATGAAGATACTGACGATGCACCAGTTTTTCCAAAAGTATGGGCTCAGATAGAGCCTCTGATAGAGAACTTGCCACTCGTTGCTCATAACAAGCCTTTTGACGAAGGTTGTCTGAAGGCAGTGTTCCGCGTCTATCAGATGGACTATCCAGACTATGAGTTCTATGACACCCTTTGTGTCTCACGGCGAGTACTCCCTGATTTAGAAAACCACCAGCTTCAAACTGTAGCTGCTGCCTGTGACTATTGCTTAGAGGATCATCACCATGCATTGGCAGATGCAGAAGCTTGTGCATGGATAGCAAGAGAAATATTGTAAAATGATTAACTTTTAATTTTTATTGTTATGTTTGTATTAATAATGCCAACCATAGAAAGTATTTGTGAAGATTTTGGTCTTGACTATAATGATACCAATGAGGAAGAGCTTTTAGGACAGCAAGGCCTGGAAGCTTATCATATAGAAGTAAATGATGGCGAGTCTTTTGAGATTCCCCAATGTTTTACTGGTAGAATTGAACAAGACGAGCAGAATTATTATAAAAAAGTCTTAGTAGATGAGGATATGGATTATTATGAGCGAGAGGTAATCCAAGATGATTTGCCTTCTGGCCTCTACCAGTTAGATAAAGATGAGATAACTGTGAAACAACTCTACCAAACAGATGTATTCTAATTATAATCCCGATGAAGTTATGAACATTCAAGAAGAAATTGTAAAATGGGCTGAAAAGTATGTCCCAGAATTCAACAAATTGTCAGAAAAGTATAATACATCATATTATACACAGTCCCCATTAAATTGTATAGATGGTGAGGTTGACCTCATGCTTATAGGAATAAATCCAAAAGGGAATCTTGGGGAAGGGTCAAGTAAGAAGACGACAGAAGAGTATCTTGCAGGAAATCCTTATTGGTCAGAACGATTTACTAAAGAGGGAAAGATTGACTGGAAATATAATCAAGGAGCAAGATTCTTTTTGGGATTTGATGATTTTTGTCATGATGAGAGCATAGATAATGACAAGGAAACAGTTTGGACAAATCTCTCTCCATTTGAGTCAAAAAATGGCAACAACGATCTCAGGAAAGAGTTAATGGAAATAGGTATAAAAAGCACTCTCGAACTAATAGGTATAATTCGCCCCAAACGGATCATCTTGTTAGGTATAAATGCATTTGCACAATTAGAGAAATCTCAAGAAGGGCAAAAAATAGAGTACTCTAAAGTATTTTCAAACATCAAAGCACAGGTTGGCCGGATTAATAATATACCAACGGCATGTCTTACTCATCCTTCTGGGCAATGGGAAGTTTCTAATAAATTTAATTCTATGTTTGTATTTCTTCATGAATTAGCAGAAAGAACGAATAAAAAAAGTGATGTAAAGCCTCTAAAAGAGGTTGTTAAAATAATGCATGATGAAATGAAATTGTGGCAAAATAGGGTTGTTTTATAAAAAAGACAACTTTTTCAATAAACCCAAATCGGTCATTAGGATTTCTCTGTGTCGTACGGCAAAGAGAAATCCTTTAATTTTTCCCATATAGATAAGAATGATTGTCGTGTTTTTAGTGATCTAGCCAAATATAGGATGTGCTTGTCTTTTGTTTTTCCCAGATAGGCTGGCGTCGATATCAACTCGTATCGGATAGTCTTCAGAAATTTCTTCTTGTTGGAATTGATCAGCGCATGTCTGAACAACGACATAAAGTTATATGCCATAACAATGAAATTCCCACATGCCTCTGTTGCCCAGAAGTTATTTGTGACAAAGTCATCGATGGAGAAATCATTCTTCAATTCTTTTATCCTATTCTCAGAATCCGCTCTTCCGCGATATGAGTCATATACAATCTTGGCCGGCAGGTCAAGGTCTGTTACAAAGCAGCTGTATCGGTATTTTCCGAAATCCTGCTCATCCTCAAAAAGCTCCAGTTGCTTGATTTGCTTTCCTGCAGCTTTGGGGCGCTTGTCTATTTCTTGCCTGACCATCACAATGCGTCTAGGCTTCTCCCAACCGTTTGCCTGATAGATGGTTTCGGATATTTCCAATCCGTCTGTTAGCTCTATCCATTTGCGTTCATGGGTGAGACTGTACTTTATACGATTGTTGAAACGGCAGGCAATGATATAGTGTAACCCTTTCATTTCCAGATAGTCAAGTATTTCCTTCGCAAAGAAACCGCTATCCATGCGGACCAGCCCGACACGTTTGCCCTCAAGTTTTG
>NZ_NPJK01000056.1:0-102153 GCF_002251285.1 Prevotella sp. P5-64 | reverse complement strand
CCTCCCCAAGGGGCGGGAGCTCCTCGCAAATGCCTTAGACACAGCAGGAAAGAGCCCCCGCCCCTTGGGGAGGGTTGGGGAGGGGCTTTCGGAGGGCTGGGGAGGGGCTTATTCCCACAAAAAACCAGAGAGCCGACCGTCACGGTTGGCATCCCCGGTTGAGGTTATAGATGTTGTGATTGAGATTATCAATCCTGTCGCATCGCTATTCCTTCTGTCGCAGATAGTCCTCGTATTCGGCTATCTCGCGCTCACCGATATGCGACAGACCATAGTGTTCCTCGTGCTGCGAGAAGTCGAGGCCCACGCGCTCGCTCTGCGCACTCACGCGCATGGGGATGACCTTGTCGATAAGCCAATAGCCCAGATAACTCATGGCAAACGTATAGACGATGACGATGGCTACGGCAAGCAGATGGTAAAGGAAGACCACCACGCCAGCCCACGTGCCCGAGATGAGGCCTTCCTGGATGAAGATGCCAGTGAGCACTGTGCCGAAGATACCGCCCGTGCCGTGGGTAGGGAATACGTCGAGGGCATCGTCGATGCGGCTGTGGCTGCGCCAGTAGACAGCGATATTGCATATCAGTGTGATGACAAAGGCGATGAAGATGCTCTGTCCTACGGTGACGTAGCCTGCCGACGGGGTGATGGCCACCAGACCTACCACGCAACCCACGGCGGCGCCCATGGCCGAAGGCTTACGCCCACGCAGACAGTCAAAGAATATCCAGGTCATCATCGCTGTAGCCGAGGCTGTATTGGTATTGAGAAACGCCTTGACTGCCTGGCCGTCGGCATGCAGCGAACTGCCTGCATTGAAGCCGAACCATCCCAGCCACAGCATGGCTGCTCCCAACAGTACAAAGGGGATGTTGGCAGGCTGCGATTGGCGCGTCTGGGCAGCCCTTCTGCCCAGGAAGATGGCTCCCGCGAGGGCTGCCACTCCCGATGAGGCGTGGACCACGATACCTCCGGCAAAGTCGACGACGCCCCATTTGAGGAAGAGGCCGTCGGGGTGCCACGTCATGTGGGCCAACGGACAGTAGATGAACACCATAAACCACATCATGAAGAACAGGTAGGCCGAGAAGCGCACACGCTCGGCAAACGAACCCGTGATAAGCGATGGGGTGATGATGGCAAACTTCATCTGGAACAGCGCGTAGAGGGCGAGGGGTATTGTGGCGCCGCCCAGCAGCCTTCCCGTAGGCGTGATGTAGGTGTCGGCACCCACGTGCTGGAACATCAGAAAGGTGGTGGGGTCGCCCAGCACTCCGCCGATGTCGTCGCCAAACGCCAGGCTGAAGCCGAAGACCACCCATAGCACGCTCACCAGGCCCATGGCGATGAAGCTCTGCAGCATGGTAGAGATGACATTCTTGGCTCCCACCATGCCGCCGTAGAAGAACGACAGACCTGGCGTCATCATCAGCACGAAGATGGTGGCGGTGATGAGCCATGCCACATCGGCGCCATTGATTTTGTTGAAGTCGCAGACGAACGAGGGTTCGGTGGCAAACAGTCCGGCGAAGGCTATGACCGTCATGCCCGCCATGAGGATAATCCATTTCTTGTGTACTTTCATTTTCTTTTCTCTTTATAGGATGATTATTTATGTGAAGTCTGTCGGTGACGGGCTGAGCCCCGTCTTCGGGACGGCAGTGTCAATAAGCCTGGGCATGAACGTCGTGGACGGCACGGCCGCTGGGGTCGTTCTTGCCGCTGAAAGTGGCATCCCAAGCCAGCGCTTCGGGGGTGGAGCAAGCCACGCTGGGCACGCTGGGCACACTCAGAGCCGCGCTGTCGCTCGGGAAATGTTCCTCGAAGATGCTGCGGTAGAAGTATTCCTCCTTGTTCTGCGGCGTATGTATAGGGAAACGCTCGTGGGCATGTGCCATCTCGTCGTCGCTCACCGCCTCGGCAGTAATCTGCTTGAGGGTGTCTATCCACGAATAGCCCACGCCGTCGCTGAACTGCTCCTTCTGCCGCCACGCCACCTCGTGGGGCAGCATGTCGGCAAAGGCCTCGCGCAGAATGTATTTCTCTATCTTGTCGCCGGGACACATCTTGGCAGCGGGGTTGAGGCGCATCGCCACATCGAGAAACTCGCGGTCGAGGAAGGGCACGCGTCCCTCCACGCCCCATGCCGCCAGACTCTTGTTGGCACGCAGACAGTCGTAGAGGTAGAGCTTGGACAGCTTGCGCACCGTCTCCTGATGGAAGGCGCGGGCAGAGGGAGCCTTGTGGAAATAGAGGTAGCCGCCGAAGATTTCGTCGGCGCCCTCGCCCGAGAGCACCATCTTGATACCCATCGACCTGATGACGCGGGCGAGCAGATACATGGGCGTCGAGGCACGCACGGTGGTGACATCGTAGGTCTCGATGAAGTAAATCACGTCGCGCAGGGCGTCAAGTCCTTCCTGTATGGTGTAGTTGACCTCATGGTGCACGGTGCCGATATGGTCGGCCATCATGCGGGCCTTGACCAGGTCGGGCGCCCCTTTGAGTCCTACGGCGAAGGAGTGCAGCCGGGGCCACCAGGCTCTCTGCCGTCCGCCGTCTTCGATGCGGCGCTCGGCATACTGTGAGGCTACGGCCGAGACGATGGAACTGTCCAGTCCGCCGCTGAGCAGCACGCCGTAGGGCACATCGCTCATGAGCTGGCGGCGCACCGCGCCCATCAGCGACTGGCGCACGACGTCGGCGCTGGCATCGTTGTCGTTTACGTTGTCATACTGCATCCAGTCTCTACGGTAATAGCGCTTCATGCCAAGGTTACGGCTCCAGTAGTAGTGGCCTGGGAGAAAAGGCTCGTAATGGTCACACTGACCCTCGAGGGCCTTGAGCTCGCTGGCCACGTAGACACGACCCTCGCCGTCATAACCTATATAAAGAGGTATCACGCCGATAGGGTCGCGGGCGATGAGAAACTCTTCGCGCTGTTCGTCGTAGAGGGCAAAGGCGAAGATGCCCGAGAGACGCTCGAGCATGGCAACGATGTCTTTATTGCTGGGGTCGCGGCCGTCGGCAAAGAGGTCGCGGTAGAGGGGGAGGATAGACTCGCAGTCGCTACCTGTGGCGAAGGTGTAGGAGTTGGCATACTGGGCGCGTAGGTCCTGGTGGTTGTATATCTCACCATTGACGGCGAGTATCTGCTTGCGGTCGCAGCTGAACAGAGGTTGGCGACCGGATTGGGGGTCGACGATAGACAGGCGTTCATGGGCGAGGATGGCGGTGTGACCTGTATAGATACCGCTCCAGTCGGGGCCACGGTGTCTTATCTTCTGACTCATACGCAGTGCTTTGTCACGGAGCTGGCCCATAGGGCCGCTAATGTTGAAAATGGCTACAATTCCACACATATTATATATATTTATAAGGTTGGCTGTCTCTGGACGATAGCCGGTGTGTCGTCGTCTGATGCTGTCATCCTGTAGTGTAGCATCCATAACGGGCGAAAAGCCGGAAATAAGTAAGTTTACCCCTGCAAAAGTAATCACTTTTGTCATGATAACCGCCAGAAATAGAGCAATATGATTTAATAAAATCGCAATAATCTGCAAAGTGTAAGATATAAACTCCATAAACCTTACACTTTCTCACATAATCACCGTGATTTGGTTACAGATTGTTACCATCGTCCCGATGGATGGGGAAAGTATAAGGAGGTTTGCCCAGGTCTTCCTCTCCAGTCCCGAATACAATGCAATAGGCGTGAGGATAATATAGCCCAATGTGGAAGGCTTGCTCCCACCGACCATGTATAGTTAGCCCAATGTGGAAGGTCTGCTCCCACCGACCATGTATGGTTAGCCCAATGTGGAAGGTACGCACCCAACGGCCATATATAGTTAGCCCATTGTGGAAGGTACGCACCCAACGACCATGTATAGTTAGTCCATTGTGTAAGGTACGCACCCCCGGCAACTCTGTAGGAGTTGCGTTTCCCCAGCCCAGGGTTGAGGTGCGCAGCGCCTCTACCCTGGGTGCTATATATAAAAGGTGGAGCAACGCTGAACCGAAGGTCACCGGCGCGGCGCTATGCGGCGCGGAAAGGTAAAGTGTTGCGCTTAGCCGAAGGCGTTACCCGCAGCAGGACAATGGACTGAAATGTATTGGGGAATATTATTTGACTGAGTATAACGCCTTCGGCTAATCGCAACTCCTACAGAGTTGCCATAAAAACGGTAAACCTACCCAGGGTAGCGGTCTTCGCCCGCAACCCTGGGCTATGTAAGCGCAACTCCTACAGAGTTGCCGCTGCTTACGGCTATCCTATTGACTATCTCTTTTGTTCCGGCGCGAGCCGGGCTTTTTTTACCGCCAACGGCGGCTTTTTGCTCCTTGGTATTTTCTGACGTCATGCCGCGCATGACGGTGGTGATGACGGTGATGGCACGAAGGAAAACTTGTTTTCCGGCTGCCATTGCTGTCATTGCCACCAAGGCGGAGCCGTCAGAAGACGCCAAGGTTTTTTGTATTCTCTTCATCCACGTGGGGATAGCAGATGCGCGCATGGAGATGACCTCTGCAATGCTCCTGGCAATCTCCACGCTGCTGGAGGCCATCTCCACGGAATTTTTGATGACCTCTGTGACAAAAGTGTAAGTCTTGGCGACTTTCGTGCTTACATTTTTATACGAAAACGGCATCTCGGCGTTGCAAATCGTAACTTTCTCATAAATAAAAGATAAAAAAACAATATTTTAGGGCATGGTTTGTGACAAACTATGTACTTTTGCAATCGTAAGATTGAGAGAAACGATGCACAACAGGATACACTTTACCAAGATGGACGGTGCCGGCAACGACTACATCTATGTCGACACCACCCGCTACCCCATTTCCGACCCGCAGACGGCGTCGGTGAAGTGGAGCAACCGCCACACAGGCATCGGGAGCGATGGTCTGGTGCTTATCGGGAAGCCCTCGATACTGAGCGGAGCCGACTTCTCGATGCGTATCTTCAATGCCGACGGCTCCGAAGCCAAGATGTGCGGCAACGCAAGCCGATGTATCGGCAAATATCTCTATGAACGACATCTTACGGATAGCAGCGAGATAAAACTTGAGACCCTCTCGGGGGTGAAAACACTCTCGCTGACCCTCTCGCCCGACCGGCTTACGGTCACCGGCGTCACCGTCGATATGCTCCAACCCGCTTTCCACCAAGCCAGTCAGTATGACGAGCAGGTGGGTCTTGATGCCCTGCGAGAGTATGGGCATCCTTTGTTTGTGTCGATGGGCAATCCCCACTGTGTGGTCTTCGTCGACGACATCGCCGCCATCGATGTGGCGCGCGTGGGGGCTATGGGCGAGCATCTGCCAGCCTTCCCCGAGCGCTGCAATATAGAGTTTGCCCAGCTGACGGGCACCGACGAACTGCGCACCCGTGTCTGGGAGCGCGGGTCGGGCATCACCATGGCTTGCGGAACCGGAGCCTGCGCCACCGCCGTGGCTGCCGCCCACGTGGGGCTGACCTCACGCGAGAGCGATGTGGTGATGGACGGCGGCAGGCTCCACGTGAGATGGGCCGAGGACGACCACGTGATGCTCTCGGGCCCTGCCGAGTTTGTCTACGACGGCGAGATAACCCTGTAATTCCACTTTAACAACATCAAGAAGAATATGGCTTTAGTAAACGAACACTTCCTGAAACTCTCGGACAATTACCTCTTCGCCGATGTGGCCAAGAAGGTCAACGCCTACCGCGTGTCCCATCCCAATGCCCACGTCATCAGTTTGGGAATAGGCGATGTCACCCAGCCCCTGTGTCCAGCGGTGATTGAAGCCATGCACCGTGCCGTAGACGACCTGGCTGTCAAGCAGTCGTTCCACGGCTATGGCCCCGAGCATGGCTACGACTTTCTGCGCGAAGCCATCCTGAAGAACGACTTCGCCCCTCGCGGCATACACCTTGACCCCTCGGAGATTTTCATCAACGACGGCGCTAAGAGTGATACGGGTAACATCCAGGAGATAGTGCGTTGGGACAACTCGGTGGCTGTCACCGACCCCGTCTATCCTGTCTATATCGACTCCAATGCCATGATAGGCCGCGCCGGAACCTTCGCCAACGGCCGCTGGAGCAACGTGACCTATCTGCCCTGTACTGCCGAGAACGATTTCGTGCCCGCGCTGCCCGAACACCGTGTCGATATGATATACCTGTGCTATCCCAACAACCCCACGGGTACCGTACTGTCTAAGGCAGAACTGAAGAAATGGGTCAACTACGCCCTCGCCAACGACGCCATCATCTTCTACGACGCTGCCTATGAAGCCTACATCCAGGACAAGTCCATTCCCCACTCGATATACGAGATACGGGGCGCACGCAAGTGTGCCATAGAGTTCCATAGCTACTCCAAGACGGCAGGCTTTACCGGTGTACGCTGCGGATACACCGTCATCCCGCGCGACCTGAAAGCTGTGACCACCGACGGACGCCAGCAGGTGGAGCTCAACCATCTATGGGAGCGCCGCCAGTGTACCAAGTTCAACGGCGCCAGCTACATCTCACAGCGCGCAGCCGAAGCTATCTACACCCCCGACGGCAAGGCACAGACCCGAGCCACCATCGACTACTATATGGGCAACGCCCGACTCATGACCGACGCCCTGCGCGCCATGGGCTTCAGCGTCTATGGCGGCGAGAACGCTCCCTATCTCTGGGTGCGCACTCCCGAGGGTCAGGAGAGCTGGCGCTTCTTCGAGCAGATGCTCTACGGCGCCTCGGTAGTCTGCACCCCCGGCGTGGGCTTTGGTCCCAGCGGCGAGGGCTACTTCCGTCTCACCGCCTTTGGCGACCGCGACAGTTGCGAAGAAGCCATGCAGCGACTGCGCCAATGGATGGGATGACGGCAGAGAGGATGAAAATCGTAAAAAAAAGTGACAAACAGTAAAGGAATAGGCAAGATTTTCAGTAACTTTGCACACCGTAACGGTGAGGCCCTCCATGTCGGCATGCGACGGAGCCATCGCCGGCAGCGCTGAAACAAAGAATATTCAAGTTATCAACATATTTACAATTCACGAAGATTATGGCAAATTTGAGATTTGATGCTGTAGAAGAGGCTTTCCACAAGAAACCCGTCGAGGTGGCCACTCCCAAGGACCGTCCGTCCGAGTATTTCGGAAAGCTGGTGTTCAACCGTGCCAAGATGTTCAAGTACCTGCCCGCCGATGTATATCGCAAGCTGGTAGATGTGATGGACAACGGCGCCCAGCTCGACCGCTCCATAGCCGACGCTGTGGCTGCGGGCATGAAGCAATGGGCCGAGGAGAACGGCGTGACCCACTACACTCACTGGTTCCAGCCCCTGACCGAGGGAACGGCCGAAAAGCACGATGCCTTTGTCGAACACGACGGCAAGGGAGGTATGATAGAAGAGTTTTCAGGCAAGTTACTCGTCCAGCAGGAACCCGACGCCTCAAGTTTCCCATCAGGAGGAATACGCAACACGTTTGAGGCACGCGGCTATTCGGCTTGGGACCCCACATCGCCCGTGTTCATCATCGACGACACCCTCTGTATACCCACCATCTTCATCTCCTATACCGGCGAGTCGCTCGACTACAAGGCGCCGTTGCTCCGCACGTTGCGCGCAGTAGGAGAGGCTGCCACCGGAGTGGCACAGTACTTCTACCCCGGTGTCAAGAAGGTGCAGGCCAACCTGGGTTGGGAGCAGGAATACTTCCTCGTAGACGAAGGACTCTACTTCGCGCGTCCCGACCTGATGCTTACCGGCCGTACCCTTATGGGTCACGACTCTGCTAAGAACCAGCAGATGGACGACCACTACTTCGGTACCATCCCTGAGCGCGTTCAGGCCTTTATGAAGGACCTGGAAATCGAGGCTCTTGCCCTTGGCATCCCCTGCAAGACCCGTCACAACGAGGTTGCGCCCAACCAGTTTGAGCTGGCGCCCATCTTCGAGGAGTGCAACTTGGCTGTAGACCACAATATGCTTATCATGTCGGTCATGAAGAAGGTGGCGCGCCGCCACGGGTTCCGTGTGCTGCTCCACGAGAAGCCCTTTGCCGGCATCAATGGTTCGGGTAAGCACAACAACTGGAGCCTCTCGACCGACACGGGCGTGCTGCTCCACGCTCCGGGCAAGACTCCCGAGGACAATCTGCGCTTCGTGGTATTCATCGTCGAGACCCTCATGGGCGTGTACCGTCACAACGGACTGCTCAAAGCCTCTATCATGAGCGCCACCAATGCCCACCGACTCGGAGCCAATGAGGCGCCACCCGCCATCATCTCCAGCTTCCTGGGTCGACAGCTCACCGACCTGCTCGACCATATCGTCAAAGCCGACAAGGACGACCTCTTCTCGATGAAGGGCAAGCAGGGCATGAACCTCGATATCCCCGGCATCCCCGAGCTGCTCATCGACAACACCGACCGCAACCGCACCTCTCCCTTCGCCTTCACCGGCAACCGCTTCGAGTTCCGCGCGGTAGGTTCAGAGGCCAACTGCGCTTCGGCAATGATTGCCCTCAATGCCGCAGTGGCTGAGGCGCTCAACGACTTCAAGAGCCGCGTAGACGCACTCATCACCAAGGGCGAGGACAAGATAAGCGCCATCATCGACGTGGTTCGCGAAGACCTCAAGACCTGCCAGCCCATCCACTTCGATGGCAACGGCTACTCCGACGAGTGGGTTGAGGAAGCCAAGCGTCGTGGTCTCGACTGCGAGACATCATGTCCAGTCATCTTCGACCGCTATCTTGACGAGTCGAGCGTGAAGATGTTTGAGAGTCTCAACGTGATGAAGCGCGCCGAGCTTGAAGCCCGCAACGAGGTGAAATGGGAGACCTACACCAAGAAGATACAGATAGAGGCCCGCGTCATGGGCGACCTCACCATGAACCACATCATCCCCGTGGCCACCCACTACCAGAGCCAGCTGCTCAAGAATGTGACCAATATGTATGAGGTGTTCTCCAAGGAGGAGGCCGACGCACTCACCGCGCGCAACAAGAAACTCATCAAGGAGATAGCCGAGCGCACCCAGGCCATAGAGACCGGCGTGGAGGAACTCGTAGACGCCCGCAAGGTGGCCAACAAGATAGAGGACGAGCGCTCCAAGGCTGTGGCATACCACGACACCGTGGCGCCCAAGATGGAGGAGATACGCTACCAGATAGACAAGCTCGAGCTGGTGGTAAGCGACGAACTCTGGACACTGCCCAAGTATCGCGAGATGCTCTTTCTGAGATAACAGACGCTTGGGGCCACAGCGCCCCAAGTCTTTATAACAAAAAAGCGGACCAAGACAGGTTGGATAACCATCTTGGTCCGCTTTGTTTATTGACGCTGTCAGCCTATCGCTGCATGTAGGTCTTGTGGAATGAGGTCTTGCCGTCTTCCTCTATCACTTTGACGTCGAGCTTGTTGCCTTCGGCTTTGACCGAGACTATGGCTACATTGCTGTTGGTCAGTATGGGGAACTTCAGACGGGCATTGGGCTCGGTGTAGGCAAACTCGTGGAGGTGGCCGCAGAGCATCAGATCGACGTTGGCTTCGTTGAGCACGGGGATAAACTTCTCCCTGACCTCAATATCGCCATGCCAGGCTTCCTTGTCATAACGGGGAGGGATGTGGCCCAGCACTACATGGAAGGGGGCACGCTTGTATTCGTCTGAAGCGATGACCTGGCGCAGCCATTCCACCTGTTCGTTCCGGTAGTTGTCATAGTCGGTGATGCCGGCATACTCGATGTCGTTGTCGGGTTTGTCCTCGCCGGTGTCGAGGCAGATGAAGTACACGGGACCCTGACGGAAGGCGAAGTAGAGTTTGTCGTCGTTGGGGCGCACATAGCGCTGGAAGCGGTCGGCTATCTGTCCGCGGGTCTCGTGGTTGCCGCGTACATAGTAGAGAGGCTTCTCCGAGGCGAAGAGTTTGACGGCTTCGTCCATAAATCCGTTCCAGATCTTCTCTTCCTTGTCGAGGATTGACAGCATGTCGCCGTTGAAGAAGACGAGGTCCTTGTCCTTGTAGCCGGCATTGCCGAGCAGACGCGCCATCACGTCGCTCTTGCCGTGGATGTCGTTGACCACGACAAAGGAGGTGCTCGCCTTGCGCTCATCGAGTGTGGTAAACGCCAGCGGAGCCTTCTTGTAGACCACCGTGGCTGCCACGTTGCCGTAGATGACCCTGTTGGCCTGATGGCTCAACACCTCCTGTGCATAGATGCGGTAACGATAGGTGGTGCCGGGTTTGAGTCCCTTGAGGGTGACGGCATGGATGCGGTCGGTGCGCTTGATGCCGATGTGGGTGTCATAATACCGGGGACGCGCCTGGGCATAGAACTCTATGCCGTCGTTGGGCAGCAGTTCTACCCAAGCTACCGACATGCTGTCGGTGGTCCATACGATGGTGGCCTCGGTTTCGCCTACGCTCTGCAAGTAAGGCCCGTGCAGAATCGTGATGGCGAATGTCTGAGCCGGCAGCAGGGTGAGTGCTGCCAGCATCATCAGTGTTTTGATAGTTTTTCTCATGATTGATATAGTTGTTACTTCTTGTTCTTCAGTTCACGGCTGAACGAGTAGGGGGCGTCGTCGGCACTGGTGCCGCGCTGGAAGTTGGGCTTCTGGCTGAGGCTGAAGTCGATGTTGGCGCCGCCCATGAGTGTGGCGTGGTCTATGTAGTTGCGGGTGTAGTCGCTGCCGTTGATACGCATGCTGCTGATGTAGGGAGCGTCGGCACCGTTGCCATGGGCGTTGATGGTCACCTTGCGTCCGTTCTCCAGATTGAGCGTCACGCTGTCGAAGTAGGGCGTACCCAGCACGTACTGGTCGCTGGCAGGACATACGGGATAGAAGCCCAGAGCAGAGAATACGTACCATGCCGAGGTCTGTCCGTTGTCCTCGTCGCCACAGTAGCCGTCGGGGTTAGGCGTATAGAAGCGGTCCATCACCTCGCGCACGCGCTGCTGAGCCTTCCAGGGTTGGCCCGAGTAGTTGTAGAGATAGATCATGTGCTGGATGGGCTGGTTGCCGTGGGCGTAGTTGCCCATATTCATCACCTGCATCTCGCGTATCTCGTGGATGACAAAGCCGTAGTAGCTGTCGTCGAAGACGGGAGGTACGGTGAACACCGAGTCCATCATCTGGTTGAACGTGGCGTTGCCACCCATCAGGTCGATAAGTCCTTGCGGGTCGTGGAAGACGCTCCAGGTGTAGTGCCAGCTGTTGCCTTCGGTGAAGGCGTCACCCCACTTGAGCGGGTTGAAGGGTGCCTGGAACTCGCCGTTCTTCAACTTGCCGCGCATCAGACGGGTCTCGGGGTCGAATACCTTGCGGTAGTTCATGGCGCGCAGCTTGAATGGGCGCAGCTCCTTGTCCTTCTTGCCCAGTGCCTTGCCCATCTGGTAGATACACCAGTCGTCGTAGGCATACTCCAGGGTACGGGCCACATTCTCCTTGATGTTTACATCGTAGGGCACATAGCCCAGCTTGTTGTAGTATTCGTATCCGAGACGGCCGGTAGAGCTTATCTCTGGGTGAACTGCCTGGGTACCGTGTACCACAGCCTGCCACAGCGTCTCGGCGTCGGCAGTGCGCACTCCCTTGATGATGGCGTCGGCCACTACCGATGCCGAATTGTTGCCCACCATACAGCCGCGGTGGCCGGGCGACGCCCATTCGGGCAGGAAGCCGCTCTCGCGGTAAGCATTGGCGAGACCTTCCTGCATCTTGGCGTTCTCTGAGGGGTAGAGCAGATTGAGCAGCGGGAAGAGCGAACGGAAGGTGTCCCAGAAGCCGGTGTCGGTGTACATATAGCCCTTCTCTACCTTGCCGTTGTAGGGGCTGTAGTGCATGGGCTGGCCGTCTACCACCTCCCAGAAGGCGCGGGGGAAGAGCACCGAGCGGTACAGACAGCTGTAGAAGGTGCGCAGGTGGTCCAGACTCTGGTCTTTGACCTCGACGCGACCCAGCACCTCGTTCCAGCGCTGGCGTCCGGCCTTGCACACATCGTCGAACGAGCGGTTGCCAATCTCTCCGAGGTTGACTTCAGCCTGCTCGGCGCTGATGAATGATGATGCCACGCGGGCGTTGACCACCTCTCCCTTGCGGGTCTTGAAGCCTATGATGGCTCCGGCATGGTCGTTGGCAGTCTCGGCGATGCCGCGGCTGATTACGCCCTTGTCTACGGTGGCGGTATAGGTGAAGTCCTTGTCAAAGGTGATGACAAAGTAGTTGCGGAAGCCCTCGGGCACACCGCCGTGGTTGAAGGTGGTATAGCCCACTATCTTGCGCTCCTGGGGGAGTATCTTCACGTAAGAGCCGTTGTGGTAGGCGTCGACCACCACGAAGGCAGAGTCGGTCTCGGGGAATGTGAAGCGGAAGCTGGCGGCACGCTCGGTGGGTGCAATCTCTGTCACCACGTCGTAGTCGGCCAGATAGGCGCGATAGTAGTAGGGCAGTGCCTTCTCGGCCTTGTGGGAGAACCAGCTGGCGCGCTGCTCCTCGTCGAAGATCGCGCGTCCGGTGACGGGCATCAGCGAGAACATGCCGTAGTCATTGATCCACGGACTGGGCTGGTGGGTCTGCTTGAAGCCACGGATTTTGTTGGCTGAGTAGGTGTAGGTCCAGCCGTCGCCGTTCTTTCCGGTCTGAGGCACCCAGAAGTTCATGCCCCAAGGCATGGCTATCGCGGGATAGGTGTTGCCGGTAGATATCTCGTAGGACGATGCCGTGCCTACCAGCGTGCTTACATAATCTACGGGTTCGGTCTTGCTCCCGGCGTAGGCCATCATGGCCATACCTGCCGACAGCACTACTGTGCAAAGGGTTCTTAGCTTGTTCATTTTGTTTGGCTTGTTTGTATTGTTTCTTGTTATTGTTGTCTTCACCTTATGCTGATGAGGTCCGGCAGCTGGCGCTGTCGGAAAAATCATCTACAAAGTTACGCATAACCAATCATTTTGCAAAACAAATCGCATCATATTTGTTAAAAATATGTATGCGTGCGCATGTTATGGAAGCCATCTTCATCCCCATTTCTACCATTGCCGCCGCTATCGCATCCCCCGTTGCTGTCGCCCCGTCCTTTGCTATCCGCACCCCATTCCTCGCTACCCTCGCCGCCACCCTCGCAATCTGCGTCGCGATGGCCGAAAAGTTGTTTCGGCGGTGAGATATAGTCATTTCGGGCTTTGCCTTAATTGTATCGCGGCGTGCAATAGTCGTTTCGCACCACGAAATGACTCTTGATGTCATCTCGGGCATGATTGGCGCCCTCGGCGGCGTGGCGCCTGCTCCCTCTGTCCCGACAGCGATGGTGGGGAGAGTGGCTGAGGCAACTACGTATGCCGTATCGATGGTGGGGGATGGCAAAATGTAGCCCGCGGTGTGTAAAAAACCGGCAAAACGTAATGTGGTTTGCGTGGAAAATACTACTTTTGTAAATGGAAATCAAATCACTTAACACGACAAGACATGAAAAAACAAAAGAGATTTCTGCTCGAGGAAGACCAGATTCCCCGGCAGTGGTACAACATCCAGGCCGACATGCCCACCAAGCCGCTGCCGCCGCTCAACCCACAGACCCACCAGCCCATAGGTCCTGAAGACCTGGCTCATATATTCAGCGAAGAGTGTTCGCGCCAGGAGCTCGATACCGAGCACGCGTGGATAGACATCCCCGACGAGGTGAGAGACCTCTATGCCTACTATCGTTCGACACCTCTGGTGCGCGCGTATGCCCTGGAAAAGGCGCTCGACACGCCTGCTCACATCTATTTCAAGAATGAAAGTGCGTCGCCACTGGGCTCACACAAAATCAATTCGGCACTCGCACAGTGCTATTATTGCAAGCGAGAGGGCGTAACCAACGTCACCACCGAGACCGGAGCGGGCCAGTGGGGCGCCGCGCTGTCCTATGCCGCCAAGATATTTGGTCTCGAGGCTGCTGTCTACCAGGTCAAGATTACCATGAAGCAGAAGCCCTACCGCTCGATACTGATGCGCACCTTCGGAGCCACCGTCGAGGGCTCGCCATCGATGTCGACCCGCGCCGGCAAGGACATCATCACCCGCGATCCCCTCAATCCCGGTTCGCTCGGCTCTGCCATCTCCGAGGCTGTAGAGCTGGCCATGCAGACTCCGGGATGCAAGTACACGCTCGGTTCGGTACTCAACCACGTCTCACTGCACCAGACAGTGATAGGACTTGAGGCAGAAAAGCAGATGGAGATGGCCGAGGAATATCCCGACATGGTGATAGCCTGCTTCGGAGGAGGCAGCAACTTCGGCGGACTGGCTTTCCCCTTCATGCGCCATACCATCCTCGACGGCAAGAAGACCGAGTTTATCGCCGCCGAGCCATCGAGCTGTCCCAAGCTGACCAGGGGCAAGTTTGAATACGACTTCGGCGACGAGGCGGGATATACTCCGCTGCTGCCCATGTTCACCCTGGGCCACGACTTCAAGCCCGCCAACATCCATGCGGGCGGTCTGCGCTACCATGGAGCCGGAATGATCGTGTCGCAGCTCATCAAGGACGGCTATATGCACGGTGTAGACATCCCGCAGCTGGAGAGTTTCCAGGCGGGCATCCTCTTCTCGCGCACCGAGGGCATCGTGCCCGCGCCCGAGAGCTGTCATGCCATTGCCGCCACCGTGCGCGAGGCCCTCAAGTGTCGCGAGGCTGGCGAGCAGAAGACCATACTCTTCAACCTGAGTGGTCACGGACTCATCGACATGCCCTCGTACGACAGCTATCTCAACGGCGACCTGATGAACTACTCGCTCTCTGACGAGGAACTGCAGCAGTATCTCGCCCAGGTGCCCAAAATCATGTAGTCAACACGACAAGCATAGAAATGAAAAGGCCGAAGCAGGAGACACAGTGGGTCTCGGGCTTCGGCCTTGTCGTATCTATGCCGGCGGTGATGCCGGCTGGTATCAGCGGGTTACTTGGCTACGCGTATCTCGTGGTTGCCGGCACGCAGCCAGACGGCAGTCTTGCCCGCCTTGGCCCACTGGGCGTCGGTCACGATGCGGTCGGTGCGCAGAGCGCGGCCGTCGATGGTGATGCGGTCAGTGGCGGTCGAGGGAATGTAGACCAGCGCCTCGGTCTTGGCAGGCACGCCCACCGACATGGTGAGCTGGGTTTTGTCGCGCTTGAAAGCGGTAGAGACGGTGCCGCTCAGGGTGGGGAAGGAGAGGCTCGCCTCGCCGAAGGTGACATACTGCGGGTCTATCTTGAAGCGTCGCCAGCAGGGGTCGATGGTCTCGGCGCCCATGAGCTTCTGGGCTATCACGATGAGACCGCCACCGCTCCAGGCGTGGTTGGACGAGCCGCCGCGGAAGCCCCTCTTGCGGGCATCCCAGAACTCCCACAGCGTGGGGTAGTCCTTGTCGTTGACCATGGGGGCGATGCGCTTCTTCAGGCGGCGCATGGCGTAGTCGCCCTGGCCCATCTGGAAGAGGGCCTCCATGACATAGCGTTCCATATAGGGGCTGGCGTATTCCTGCGTCTTGAGTACATTGAATATCTCGCCATACTTGGACTCGTCGGCGATGCCCGAGATGACGGCAAGAGCCTGTACGCGGTCATCGGTAGCGCCCATATACTGGGGATGGCGGTAGCTGTAGCCGTTCCAACAGTGGTTGTAACCCTTCTTGATCTGCTCCATAGTGGCGCGATACTGGGCTGCGTCGGCGTCGAGACCCATCATGTCGGCCATACGTGCCATCGCGTCGAGTGCCATGTAATGCCAGCCGGCGAAGATGAGCCTGATGTCGCGGTTGTCGCCCCAGTCGCCCCACAGCCAAGTGGCCTTGTAGGCAGCTGTAAGCCCGGTGGAGTCGAGCGGGAAGCGCTCAAGGTATCGGCGCACGGCAGGATAGACCTTGCGGATGGTGGCAGAATCGCCCGTATTCATATAGTAATTCCAGAAACCATAGAGTCCTACGGCTGCCAGCATCTGTCCAGGCAGCTCACTCTTGTAGGTACCGGGCACAGGGGCGTGGAGTATTCCCTCATCGGTCTGCCAGGCAGCCAGTTCGAGCATGCCCTTGCGCATCAGGTCTATCGACGAGAGCGACAGCGTGTAGAAAGCCTGGCTGGTAAGTATCACCTCGTCGCCCCACCACTGTGCGCGCTCGCGCTCGGGACAGTCAAAATAGGTGTCGCGCATATTGACATAGAGCGTATTGAGGGCTTTCTGCCAGAAGCGGTTATAGAAATCGTTGTCAGAGTGGAAAGTACCCACCACCTCGGTATCATAACCCGTCTGGCGGTAGCTTACGCCGTTGACCTTGATGCCCTTGGGGAGATAGAGGATAATCTTCTCGCCGTTCATCCATCCCAGCGACTCGTACTGCTGCTGTCCCTGTCGCGTCACGTACTGTGCTCTGACATTCCAGGCGCCCGCCATGTGGGAGTGGTTGGTCCAGATGTCTATGGTGTCGCCGCCCTGGGTGGCGGTGAGGTCTATCACGGGTGTCACCTGCAGGTTGCCGGGGAGGAAGGCGATGACGGTGTCGCGACGGGCACCCTCGTGGAGCTCGAAGCGGGCAGCCTTGACGCCGAAGTCCTTGAACATGGGTATCGGACGGCGTGTCATCTTGCCCCATGGGCGGTCGCCCCAGGCTCCAATCTCGACCGAGGGCGTGAAGCCGTACTTGGCAGAGACGTCGGCAGTCTGCCATCCGTCGATGGCATGGCGTGCGTCGTAGCTGATGTTGCTCTCGGAGAGTCGGAAGTTGGGCATCTCGCCTGTGGCTGTGTCATAGGCGGGATGGATGCGGCTCATCCAGCTGGCGTTGGTACACAGCTCGGCATTATCGGAGTCGATGTAGAGGCCTGACTTGCCGCTGTCCTCATGGGAAAAGCCCGAGCGGCCGAAGTAACATACAAGGACAGCCACGCGGTTGTGACCTCGCTGGAGGTGGCGGCCCAAGTCGATCTCGTCGTAGTAGCCCTCGCCGGGAGCGGGACCACGCTTGAGCGAGCCTTCGAAGACCACGAGGTTGCCGTTGACCCACAGCCAGTACTTGGAGTCGCAGGCTATGCGTGCTTTCAGGCTCCGCGGCTTGGTCTTCATCACCACATCCTTCTGGAAGGCTATCCATGTATTGGGGCGGTTGACACTGTCATCGGCAGCCGTTATCCACGACGCCTTGGCTCCCCATGCCGTGGAGGCACAGAGACTTAAGAGTAAAGAGATGATAAGGTTTCGCATATCTATTGTTTGTTGGTATTATGCTACAAATATACAAAAAAACGGGTAGTGGTAAAAGGAAAAGCCGCTCTTTTTGCTCTATCACAGGGAAAAAAGCGTCTGACGGGCGTCGGAATGACAGAAAAAGTGGTGTGGCTGCCTCTGTTAGCGCGAAAAAGCGTACTTTTGTCAGCGATAGATGATTATGAATTCTGAAGATAGCTGATATGAAGTCTCTGTTACGGTTTCTGCGCAACTGGACACTGCCTGTGTCCATCGCCTCGGGCATCGCGATATATCTGGTCTTTGCCCTGGTGCCAGCCCTCAACGGCGCGGCGCGGGTGTGTGGTCCCATTTGCGATCGCATCCTACCACTGTTTATGTTCTTGATACTCTTTGTCACCTTCTGCAAGGTAGACTTCCGCCGACTGATACCCGTGAGGTGGATGTTGTGGGTGGGCGTGGTTCAGGTGCTCTTTGTGGCGCTGCTTACGCTGCTGGTGGTGGAATACAGGCTCAAAGACAACAGTCTGATCATCGTCGAGGCCATCATCACCTGCATCATAGCCCCCGTGGCTGCTGCCGCGCCGGTGGTGACGGCCAAGTTGGGCGGCAAACTGGAGCAGATGACCACCTATACCTTCATCTCCAACTTCATCACGGCGCTGCTCATCCCGGTATGTTTCCCGCTGATCGACAAGGCTGCCAATGTGAGTTTTCTCACCGCCTTTCTGACCATCCTGCACGAGGTGTGCATGGTGCTGGTGCTGCCCATGTTGTTGGCGTATATCGTGAAGCATGGCATGAAGCGGCTGCACCGGTGGGTGGTGAGCATCAACGACCTGTCGTACTACATGTGGGGTGGCTCGCTGCTCATCGTCTCGGGCACCACGGCCAAGAACATCGCACACGCTGACACCTCGCTGACCTTCCTGCTCATCATCGCGCTGCTGGGGCTTGTCCTCTGTGTCATCCAGTTTGCCGTGGGCAGATTTATAGGTCACTACTTTGGTGCCACCACTGAGTCGGGGCAGGCTCTGGGCCAGAAGAACACCGCCTTTGCCATCTGGATAGCCTATACCTACCTCAACCCGCTGTCGTCGATAGGTCCCGGCTGTTATATCCTGTGGCAGAACATCATCAACTCGGTAGAGATATGGCTCTGCCGGCGCAGGCTGGGGCACGAACTGCACACCTGACGCCCGCAGCCGGTATCAAAACAATATCCGCAAAGCCGGATGTGGGCATTGCGGATAGAGAGAGGGCGCTGTCATCCATCAGGGATGGCAGCGCCCTACTTATTATATAAGGTATAGGGCTGATAGTCTGAGCCGTAGAGCTGCTTGTATCAGCCGTGGGTCTACTTGCCGAAGTAGGCGCTGGTGGCGCCGTTGTACTTGAGATGCTTGTAGCCGGCGGGTTCGACGCGCACGGTCGACTTCTTGACCTTCTCCCATACCTGGGCGTCGGTGAGTCCCTTGCCGTAGGTGTGTACCTCGATGGTCACGCCGTCGCCATACTCCTTGCGCAGCGCCTGGATGTACTCTGTGGCGGCGGTACAATCGGCGGTGATGACTACCTTGTCGGCCTGATGCTCTACGATGACCTGTACAGGATTGGTAGTGCCAAACTCATACTCGGTACCCTTGATATAGACCTTGGTGTCAATCTTCAGATCCCAGGTGCGGATGGCGAAGTCGTCCTGCTCTGCCACGTTCTCCTTGGCGAGAGGAATCTCGACGACAACCTTCTTGGCAGCCTCGTCGCGCACATGGATAGAGGTCTTGATTTCGCTCCAGTCCTTGTGGGCTTGCTGGTGGATGTCTACCTCCACGTTGCCGTCGCCGGTGGCGGGCACGGTGTTGTCATCCTTCTTGTCGGTGAGGTCCTTGTTCTCCTCCTTGATGTCGCCGCCCACGCCGGGGATAGCCGAGAGGTCCTTGTTGGTCTTCTTGGTCAGCACACCGTCCACGTGCCAGCTATCTTTCTGCTTCTTCACCATGTACCAGATGACGTAGAGGTCTTCGATATCTATGTCCTTGAGCTTCAGTTTGGGGTTCAGGTTGGCCTTGATGATGCTCTTGAGCTGCGGTTGTTCGACTATAGCGTCGAGGGTGGCCTTTCCCTTGCTGTCGTAGACGTATTTGTCGTAGTCGTCATTTCTGGAATAGTAGGCGTAGTCGGCGTCTATATATCCCTTGTTGTATGGCAACCAGACAGTGTTGCCGAATACGTCCTGGGGGAAATAGTCGCCCGACTTGCAGTCCTCGGCGCCGGCGATGCGGTTGTCTAAACGGATGAAGAAATAGGCACCCTTCTTGTTCACCTTGGCAGCCGCAGCACGGGTGGCAGCGGTCTTGTTGCCCTGGATGTACACTTGGGTAGAGGGTTCGGTCTTGGTCTGACTGCCCTGGCCTCCTGTTCCCTGGCCGGAAGTGGAGTCGTCGCTGCAGGAAATCATGGCGATTGCAGCGATAGCCATAAACAATACTTTTTTCATATTAGTTGATTTTGAATAGTTAGTAATGGTTATCAAGATGTCGTCGGCGTCTGCCTGCTCACACAGGCAGGCGCCAACGGCAGTTATTTGTTTGTCTTTGATCGCGTCTCGGATGGTATAGACGGCTGGCGGCTACTTGCTGAAGTAGGCGCTGGTGGCGCCGTTGTACTTCAAGAACTTGTAGCCGCTGGGCTCGACGCGCACGGTGGCCTTCTTGAGTTTCTCCCATAGCTGGGCGTCGGTGAGTCCCTTGCCGTAGGTGTGAACCTCAACGGTCACGCCGTCGCCATACTCCTTGCGCAGCATCTGGATGTACTCTGTAGCGGCTGTGCAGTCTGCAGTAATGACCACCTTGGTAGCCTGATGCTCAATGGTTACCTTCACAGGATTTGTGGTACCAAACTCGTACTCGTTGCCATTGATATAGACTTTGGCGTCAATCTTCAGGTCCCAGGTGCGGATGGCGAAGTCGTCCTGCTCAGCCACGTTCTCCTTGGCGAGAGGGATCTCGACGATAACCTTCTTGGCGGCTTCGTCGCGGACATGGATAGAGGTCTTGATTTCACTCCAGTCCTTGTGGGCCTGCTGGTGTATGTCTACCTCCACATTGCCGTTGCCCGTAGGGAGCACGGTGCTCTCGTCTCTCTTGTCCTCGAGGTCCTTGTTCTCATTCTTGATGTCCTCACCGATACCGGGTATGTCGGTCACGTCCTTGACGTCCTGGTCGGTGAGCACTCCGTCGACGTGCCACAGGTAGTCTACGTTCTGGTACTTGACAATATACCACAGCACGTGGAGCTTCTTGAGGTCAACGCCTTTGAAGTTAATCTTGCCCTTGCTCTTGTCGGCTTTGATGAGGTCCTCTACAGTGGGCATCTTGTCAATGGCCTTCAGCGTAGCCACGCCCTTGGTGTCGAAGACATACCAGGGGTTCAAGCTGCTGTTATTCCAGCTGGGGTAGTACACGTCGACGGTACCCTCGTTGGCAGCGACCATGACGCTCTTACCTGTCTCGGTCTGGGGGAAGTACTCTTTGGAGTCGAAGTTACCGATGCCGGGGATACGGTTGTCTACGCGGATAAAGAAGTATGCTCGGTTGGTCGGGACCTCAGCTACGCGGGTGGCAGCCACCTTGCTGCCCTGGATGTACACTTCGGTAGCTGGCTCAGTCTTAGCTTGGCTGCCGCCTCCTGGCTCTACTCCTGGAGTGGAGTCATCGCTGCATGCCATCACGGTCATTGCGGCGAAAATCATGAATAATACTTTCTTCATAATTGTAATGATTTGAAATGTTTGTAAATGTTTGTTTGTTATATTTTTGATGATTATTCTCTTGTTGGGGTCAGTCGCGCCACGGATACCTCACGTGCTGACGGCTGTCGCGCGAGGCGTCGGGAGTGGTATAATATCCTTTCTCCGAGGCTTTGCCATCTACAAGTTCCTCGACATTGTTGGCACGGCGCTGCGAATGAACTTCCTCGTAGTCGGGTTGGTCAAAGGAAGGCGGTACCACGTTGACATCAAAGGTGAGTACAGCCATGCCGCGGGGGAGCACGTTGCCAAAGAGCCTGATGCAATGGCGGACGTAGCCGATGTTCTTGGTGGTGTCGAAGGAGAACTTGAGGGTGATGGAGTCATGAGGCGGAATGGCGTCGATGTCCTTGGGAGCGTCAATGCAACCACACGAGGGCTGGATATCGTCAATCAGGAACGGGTCGTCGCCCTCGTTGCGTACCACGTAGGTGAGGTCGAGCACCTCGCCAGACACCACGGGATAGTAGTGGCGTATGGAGTCGGACACGGTGATGTAGGTGGGCCGCACGCGCTTTGTGCATGCGGTCTCCATCACTGCTGCCATGCCTATTATGACCAGAGGCAGGAGTACTCGTGACGCCTTATATATATAATAATGTATATGCATCATTGTCTGTTGGTTATTTCTATTTCGTCGAGAGCCATCGTCTTGCGCCCTTCCGCTGCAGCGGTCTGCGTGATGATGACCTCGGTCTTGACTCCAGGCTGCAAGCCCGTAGCGCTGATGCTCACCCTGACGCGGCGGCTGTCGGTTGGTGAGGTTATGATGGCCTTGCCTTTCACCGCTCCGCCCTGCACGACCTCTATCGATGACGGCGCGAAGATGTGCCATTGTGGTGCGTGAAGCAGCGATACATGGAAAACGGCTGCTGATGGCAGACCCGATGATACCGAGAACCGCTGTACCGGTGCCGATGAAATCAGCCAACACAGATGATAGTCTGTGGCAAATCCCTGCTTGCCGTCGGTGAGGAGATGGGCATCGGCCTTGGGCTCGGCATCCATAGTGACGCCGCGGAGCAGATTGCCGGCGGTGTCGAGCCAAGGATAGCTCTCCTTCCATTGCTTGAGGTAAGCGTCGAGGTCGCCGTCGCTCTCACGGTAGTTAGCCATGTCTTCGAAAGCAGTATGATGCGCCAGCAGCGAGGTCATCGCATCTATCTGCTGATGGCTTGGCGCCTGCTGCTGACTGCGCATAATCTCCAGACGGGTGAAGGCAAGCGCCGTAAGCAGACGGTTGAGCTTGCTGCGTTCAGCCTCGTCGGCTTGCTTGGAAGCCCGGTCCATCGTGGAGAAGAACTCGCCAAACTGCTGGGCGTTGAGCCAAGTGTCGAGCGCCTCGTCGATGCCGCCGTAGAAGGGTAGAGTGGCGCGCTGAGCCTGTTGCTCTATCTTGCGATAGTAGTCGCCGAGCAACTGACCCGTCTTGGGATAAGCCGAGGCGAAGTAGCGGCTGGCGCAAGCCTCGATGTCGACATCGGGATTGATAAGCAGCTGTGCCAGCACATAGGTCTGCACATCGTCGAACGGCGCATAGTCGTATCCGCTGCCGTTGAGGAACACGCCCTTGACACCCAGGTCGCGGTAGAAGCGCAGTCTGCTCTGCATGTGGTGTAGACAGGGGTAGGGGGTGAGGTAGTCGTCGAAGTTGCGCATGTAGTCCCACACATAGACTCTGCCGCAGCACTGCTGCCAAGCCTTGATCTGCGCCTCGAGACCCTCGTGGCCCTTGGCCTGTGATGCTTCCGGCGCCATAGGCATGTCGATGGCGCTCACCATCACGCCCACGTTGTCGGGCAGACGGTGTGTGGGAGCCGTGCGGGTGGTCGAGTAGGCCGAGGTGAAGAACATCTGGTGCGGGAAGCGGCGCGCCAGCCGCTCGATGAGGGCTGTCACCGCCGGCGTAGCCGACTGCGGTGTGTTTCCTTTTGCCTTGCATGCGGCGCATTGGCACACCAGCCGATTGTCGTTGGGCACCACGGCAAAGCGGGTGGTCACCCCGTCGCTGCCGTCGCCATACTGGTCTACCACAAACTGCTCATAGGCATGGTAGAGTGCCTCCGACGAGAAGCAGAACTGCCCCGCGTCCCGCTTGCCATTGACCATAGCCGTCGCTTCAGCCGGTATACCGTCGGTAAATACCTTGCGCAGATTGTGTCCCCACAGTCCCCAGTCGAAGTCTACATTGCCCACACCCAGTATGGGCATCATGTCGGCATTGGTATTGGTGGGAGTATAGATGCTGCGATGCTCGAAGGCGAAGCTGCCTTTAGTGTCGCTCTTGCAGTCGACCACAGCGGGAGGCAGGTCGGCAGAGAGGAAGCGGCCGTCATCAGCCGACGCCGAGCTCATGAACTGGTATTGCAGCCAGAGCATCGCTTCGGTAGAGCGCGCCTTGAGTCTGATTTCGTGCGGAGCCACAGCCACCTCGTAGTCACTGTCCATGCTGCCGTCGAGGTCGACCACCAGCTGCAGCTGACTGTCGTCCTGCGCTTTTCCGGCGATGATGCAGTCGCGGTCGGTAGCCCGTTTCTGGAAGTGACTCTTCAGATAGGCAGCCCATTTGGCGTCGCCAGGGTCGCCGTCGTCGGCAGCCTTGACGGCATACTCGCTGTACTGGCTGAAGGGCTTGAGCTCTGTGCCCGAGCATGCAGCCAGCAGGGTGATAGGCAGGGCGAGCATCAGCGCGCACACTGCTGTGGCCATTGTCTTAGAAGCTGATGAGAACTTGTACATCTATGTTGAACAGGTTTTTGTATCTTGTATTGACGCCGTCGATGGGGCTCTCTTCGGTACCCGTGCGGGTGTTGGTCTGGGTGTAGTAGGTGAGCCAGGTGCCCAGCACGCCCAGCGTTACATTGCGGTGTATGCGGTACTGACCGCCCAGGCCCACCTGGGTGTTGAGTCTGCTGAAGGTGCCAGGCATCGCGTTGTCTATCATCGACGCTTCGGGCGCCGAGCCGATGCTCGCCAGTGCCTGTATGCACGACTTGCCGTCGTTGAGCATGAAGTACTTGCCTTGCAGCATCAGGTTGGCATACATCTTACTCTTCATGTTGTAGAGGTCCAGACGACCGTTGAGCCAGAAGAGGTCGATGGTCTTGCTGGCGCCGATGCCCAGGTTGAGCAGCAGATTGTGGGTGTCGTCCCAGTGGTCGAAGACCCATGCCGGCGAGTCCTCGCCCGTAGCCTGCCATCTGAACCGTTTCTCGTAGGAGTTGATGCGGCGGAAACCGGCATGCACCTCGCCTTCCCAGTCATGGGTGAAGTTGCGGGTGAGACGGGCGTTAGCCATGAGTTGGGGGAAGTACTTGTTGGCCAAGCCCACCGTAGCCGTTCCCGACCACAGGTCGTCAAACTGGTGTGTCCATTCGCCCACCAGCTGGATGCCCGTACCTCCGGGCTGCTGGTCGTCGCTCTTGGTGTCCTTGGCGGCACCCTCGCGGCCGGCGTAGTTGAAGCGCACGCCGACGGCGTCGGTATCGTCCAGCTTGCGTGTATACTCTATCGAAGCCACAGCCGTGATTACATCTTCTTCTCCATAGCGTCCTTGCAGGTATTCAAAGTTGAGTCCATTGCGGTAGCCGCGTGCCACGAGTCCGTCGAGATGGCGCCGGAACGAAGCCTCCTCGCCGTAGCCCGGACGGTAGTATTTCTGGTAGACATAAGCAGAGTCATACTCATGCTTAGCCTCGAAGATGAGACCCTTGGTGTAGAGTAGCAGACGGTTTTCGCTGTCATACTCTATCGCCTTGTTGATGACGGCCATAGCCGAGTCGTTCTGGTGACGGTCCAGGAGCGCCATGGCCCAGTCGCTGCTGTTGGTACTGTTGGCGCGTATCAGCAGCGAGTCGCCCATATACTCTGCCACCTTGGGCAGCAGGATGTCCTGAGAGTTGGAGTACTTGCGGTCGGTGGTGTAGAGCGCAGCCTGCTTGACCACATAGAAGTTGTCATTGGGATAGCGCTCGCGGCCCAGAGCCACCCAGCGGCGGTGCTCCTTCCAGCGCTTGAGCTGGGCAGAAGTGTTGACGGCATATTGCAGACCGTCTTCAGAGAGGGGGCATATCTCGAGCAGGCGCAGGCTCTGCGTATAGGCTTTGCCATAGGCGCCCAGCCGGATGAGGCGCTTGATGTGGGGCACGGCAGCTTCCTCGTAGGCGTTGACATACTGGGCGCGGGTGAGGGCGTCGTCTTCCTCTTCGCATTCCTTGGCAAGCAGTTCGAGAGCCGCCTCGGTGCGTCCGCTGCGGCTGAGGATGTCGGCGTGCTTGAGTATGGTGCTGGGCGCATCGGGGAACTGCGCCTGATAGTCGGCGAGCGCACGCTCGGCGGCAGTATAGCGGCGCAGCTCTACGTTGCAGGTCACCATGCGGTTGAAGGCAGCCTCGCGCACCTCCTTGTCGGTAGAGTGCTCTGCGGCAAACTCGAGCAGGGGGAGGGCTTCGCCGTAATCGCCATTGTTCATCATCTCCATGGCACGGGTGAGGCGCTCGCGCGCCAGCTCGTCAGCCACGTCCTTGTTGGCGGGGTTGCGCTGGTAGAGGCGACTGAGCAGGCTCGATGCAGCCTGGGCGTTGCCCATACGGCGGTTTACGATGTATGCCTTGTAGAGCAGGTCTTCGGTGTCGCCCTTGCGCTTGCGCTCGGCGGCGATATAGGTGAGGGCGTCGTCGTAGTAGCCGCGGGTGATGGCGGTATTGAGCAGATAGTCGAGCGACTCCTGGCTCTTGGTGCGCTCATAGACCTTGCCATAGAGGATATAGGGATCGCCCTTGGCGGCAGCGCGGGCGGCATCAGCCTGGAGCTGTCCGTAGAAGCTGCTGAGCTGTCCGCTGTGGTTGTGCTTCATGCAGCGTTCCACAAACGCCATCGCCTCGCCATAGCGGTTGTCTTCGGCCAGGATGCCAGCCTTCTTGATGATGAGGCGGTAACTGCCGGGCAGATTGCTCACGCCGCGGTCGGCCACGTCGATGGCTTCGCTGCGGCGACCCTGCTGCAGGAGCAGGTTGCAGAGCATCAGATAGTGCTCTTCCTTCTTGGGGTCGTTGTTGACCAGTTGCTGCAGCGACTCTATGGCGCCGTTCTTGTCGCCCGCCTTGCGGTCGGCGATGGCGCGCTGTTCGAGGCGATAGTTCAGGTCTTTCTTCAGCTGTGCGTCGTTGGGGTAGATATGGCAGAGGCGCTCCAGCAGACGGTCGGCCTCCACATCGTTCTTCTGCTTGCGGTAGAGGTTGATTTTGCGGCGCCAGAGTCCTTTCCAGTAGGGATGTATCTCGAGCAGCTCGTTGACGTAGCAGATGGCGCTCGAGTAGTTGCGTGTCTCTTCCTCGACATTGATGATGAGCTGCTTGGCCTCGACGTTGGCGTTGTTGTCACGCAGGGCGCGCACCAGATAGAAGCGGGCGTCGTCGTAGGACTTCTTGTGGTAGTAGTAGCGGCCGGCGAGCTCGTTGAGCGTCGACACGTCGGGGTAGCGCTTCAGACCTTCGTCGAGCAGACGCTTGCCGCCCTCCCAGTTGCCGCGCTTGAAGGCGGCGCGCACCGTGGTGTCGTAGTAGTCGGGCAGATGGATGTCCTTGGTCTTCACTATCGACTGTGCCTGCACCTGTGCAGGGGTGAACGTGAGTGCCGAGGCTGCCATCATCAGGGGCAGCGCCATGCCGCATATCTGTGGTTTATGTATTTTCATCATCATGACTTTGGTTTTGGTTCTTTATTCGGTGGTTTGGGTGGCTATATTGATGTCGGGGCCGGGGGAGTTGTCGGCCTGGCCCTGAGCGTTGCCGCTGTTGGGATTGTTGAAGCCCTTGCGCTGCATCTCGCCCCATACGATACGCTTACCCATGATAAACTTGAGGTAGCCGCGCAGCGAGAAGAGCATGATGAAGGGGTGGTAGAAGAAGGGCTCGAGCAGGGCAGCGAGCACGAGTCGCAGATAGCTCCAGCCGCGCATGCGGGTCTGCAGATAGTCGTAATAGATGACGACAAGCGAGAGCTGGAAGCAGAAGATATACATCATCAGGAAGATAATCCAGGCTGTGCCCCAGTTGACGCCGCCCGTGAAGGCGAGGTAGAGGAACGTGCAGAAACCTATCAGCTCGATGACGGGGGCGATGAATTCGAAGATGAAGAGGTAGGGCATCGTGATGAGACCCAGCTGACGGTATTTCTTCTTGAACATCATGCGGTAATACTTGGCAAATGTCTGTATCAGGCCGTGTCCCCATCTCACACGCTGGCGGTACAGCATGCGCAGGTTTGACGGACCTTCCGTCCAGCAGCAGGTCTGGGGTATCTGTATCACGCGGTAAGGCTTGTCGAAGTCGCAGCAGTAGCCTATCATGCGGGTAAGCATGTCCATGTCCTCTGCCAGCGAGTCGGCAGAGTAGCCACCGGCGTTGATGGCTATCTCGGTGTCAAACATACCGTAACCTCCCGATACGTTAGGCATGGCGTTGATGTGGCTCCAGCCCATCTTGCCTATCATGAACGAGCGCAGATACTCCAGTGTCTGGAACAGAGGGATGGGCGACCAGGGTATGCGGTACTTGATGAGCTCGCCGTTGACCACCTTGCAGGCATTGGAGATGTTCATCACGCCCGATACGGCTATCACGTTCCTTTCTTCCACCATAGGGCGCACGCACATACGGATAGCGTTCTTGGAGAGGATACAGTCTACGTCGGTATTGATGAAGTAGGGATAGTTGGCTACGTTCAGACCGGCGTTCACGGGGTCTGCCTTGGTACCACCGTTCTCCTTGTCCACCACGCGCAGTTTCTCATACTCCTTGCGGTTGGAGATAAACATACGCTTGAACGGTTTGGCGATGATGCGTTGCTTGTAGAGATAGGGCACTTCGACGAGATCAAACTCCTCAATCATCTTCTCCAGCGTGCGGTCCTTGCTACCGTCGTTGACGATGATGACCTCAAACTTGGGCCAGTCTTGCGAGAGCAGCGACTTCACGTTGTCCACGATGGTGTTTTCCTCGTTGTAGGCGGGAGCCACGATAGACACACCGGGGGTATAGGGCGAGTTGTCGAATATCTTCTTCACGTAGATATCGCTCAGGGAGTGGCGCGAGCGGCGCGTCTCTCTGAGCGACAGGGCCACCAGCATCACGTAGCTGAACATCAGCGCCATCGAGTAGAAGAAGACGAGATATCCGTAGGTGTATAATATAATCTCTTTCATCGTGCCAAATTCTTGATATAACTGTCAAACACTCTAACCTGCTTGAAGAGGATACTGTCGTCCTTGTCGGTACACTCTCTCTCCAGGCGTTCAAACTCTTCCATGCCCTTCTCGCCATACAGGCTGAGCGACATGATGATGTTGAGCTTGGTCGACTGGACCTTGGACTCGCTCCATGCTTTCAGGAAGAAGGGGATGGCGCGGCCCGTATTGAATGTCACCAGGGCGCGGAGGATAAACTGGCGCAGATGCTCGTTCTGATGGGCGTAGGCAGCCATGAGCAGCGGCTCTGCTGATACCAGATGGCCCTTGATGATACACTCTATGGTAGCCTGGCGTACCACCTGACTCTTGTGGGCCAGGTATTTCTTCATGTTGTCCACATCCTCGGCTGTGCCCCAGTAGCCCACCTCTCTGATCAGACAGGCTTGCAGCTTCTCGTTCTCACACTCGGCGATGATAGGGGGCAGCGAGGGCATCTCCTTGTTGGCTATATGGCGTGCTCTCATCAGGAAGTGTATCTCCAGAGCGTCCCATTCGCGCCAATCATAGTTGTGCAGCTCGCTCTCCATGAAGAATCTGAAGGGATTGTAGTCGCTCAGCCACAGATAGTACATACGTGTCTCCTTACGGATGACCTGGTTGACGGAGTTGAGCAGGCGCACCAGCACCGACTCGGGCAGGTCAATCATCATGAACTGGGAGATTTGCAGCGCGCGACGCCTGTTGGTGCGCGAGCCGAACACGAGCATACGCTCCATGAACTCTTCGATGGCGATGGCGTTGCAGAGGGTGCGCACGTTGCGGTAGTTGTACTCGTTGTAGTAGTCTGACTTGACCTGCACCAGCAGCATGCACAGCGCAAACATGTACTTGGGCTTCTTGCGGCGGGCTATGTCGCGGGTGGTGAGGCCTATGCGCTCGTCGATCTCGTTGCGGGTGAGTTTGTCCTTATTGAGTGTTATCTCGCAGAAGATGTCGTAGAAACGCTTGTAGTAGCGGTTGTAGATGCGGTTGCGTCGGCCCTCGAAATGCTTGTTGACACTGATAGAAATGGTAAAGACGACCATCGATATACAGCAGATGAGAATCATGAAGATGCTGACACGCACCACGAAGGGATAGTTGAAGAAACCATTGTACCACATGGTGAGCACATATCCCATATAGTCGATGGGGGAGAAGTCGCGGGTGCGCATACGGTCCATGATGCTGTCTGTAAAGACTTGCGGGCAGCACAATAAGGTCATAGACAGTGTAAGCACTATTCGCTTTATTGCTCTCATTTCAGTTGTTCTCAGTTTCCTTGTTGGTTGAGGCAGTCTGTTGATACAATGCCAAGAATTCGCAATTCTGTTTATTCCGTTTATAAGCGCGTCTATATTGATTATATGTTGCGCCTATATTAATTAACGTGAGTTCGACGAATATACTTTAGAATAAAGTAAGTTGCCTGTCATTTGAAATGTCCACGGTCTGTACTCGTATGGTTGGTTTCTTTGGGAAGTAACAGTATGCAGCTATACCTCCCAGAAGATTGACTACAAAATTGTCAAAGCTTCTATGTCGTGAATGCTCAACTTGGGCAATGTTCTTCAGTTCATCATTCACAGTCTCAATGATCGCCCTCTTCCTGAGCAGCAACTTGTCGGAAACGGACATCAAAGCTCCCTTCATGTTGCTCTTGAGTTTCGTGATAAGCTGAATGCCATCCACAAAAAGTCTTTCAAACAGACGCTTTCCAATATATCCTTTATCACCAACGAGCTTTCCATAAATGAATTCGACAAAAACTTTATATTCAAGAGGTTTTCGGTCGTCAACATCCCCAGGGGTTATCATAAAGTTGAGCAATTCACCTTTCTCGTTGCATATCAAGTGAAGTTTGAATCCAAAGAACCAACCCATGGAGCATTTGCCTCTTTGTGCGATACCCTTGAAGGTCTTGTGAATATGGATTCTCTGATTCTTGCATACTCGCAGAGGTGTGCTGTCGACAAAACTGATACCTGTACACTTGCCAAGCAAGACCTTCTTGATGAACACTATCAATGGGATGGCAATCTCCCGTTCCAGTTCAACGAAACGATTGTATGATACCACCTCAGGAAACAGATGGCGCATGTGTTTGCATACCTTTTCGAGATAGAAATGCTTCAGGCAGCGATACCCTGATGAATGAAAGAGAATCATTATAATCATGATTTCCGCCTTTGACATGCGGCTTTCACGGTGGTATTTGCGCTTTCCTTCTGCCTTAAACGTATATTTTGCCATCTGCGCATCATAAACTTTGCAAAAATCATCAGCAATACAGAAAATTTCTGTAACTTTGTCTTCGGTAATCATAGCGAAATTCTTTAGTTTCATTGTTTTTTATCCACTACAAAGTTACTAAAAATTTCGCTAATTACCATATTTTCAATGAATTATAATTCATCGAACTCACGTTAAGTTATGAAAGAGGGGGTGTGTCAGTTACTTCTGACACACCCCCTCTTGTACATCCTTACGACATCGGCAGAATCCATTTAGCAGTCAAAGACCTGGATGCACTGGGCTGTTTCATGCTGCCCTCCGCTATGGTAGATGTATCAGAGCATTATTGTTTCAATGCCTTACCATCAGAGTTCTTCATTTTGCAGTTATGTACCTAATCGCACCACCTCTATCGAAAGGGCGTTCACTGACAGCATTAGGTAGGTTCTATAAATTAGCTTGCGATGTATTTGCGACTATCGTGCCGTAGGTTTTTGTTTTTCACGAGGGAGCGTAGCGGGCTACGTGACTGAATGAAAGACAAAAAGATACGGTGCGAGAGGCGTGAAGACATCCAAGTAAAACAGAAACACTGCCTTACATTGAAAACTAATTTATAGAACCTACCTTTATTCATATAAGGAGAGTCCGAATCGATTTCTCCTTCAAAGCAGCAACGAGGTTTTGAAAAGATGATACCATCCTCTGCTTGGGTGACAAATGAATATGATTTGACTTTACGTCTCATAGTGACCATTTTGAGGGTGAAAATAGCCATTTTGTGGGGTCAAAATAGTTATTTTGAGGGGTGAAAATGAGGCGTATAGGTCAAAATGGGTGCTAATAATGCAGTTTGGATTTGGTACATATTTTAGGCGTATAGGTCAAGATTTTCGTCTTTTATTGCAAAATTCCCTATTAATCTCTCCTTACAAGCCCTATAACCTTGCTATTTCCCTCTGCCCTGACTACATATACGCCAGGAGAAAGCTCTGCCTCGCATTTGCCAAGGAATGGAGTGGCACGATGGCGGAGTATGCCATCGGTGGTGTAGAAGAGGACATCGGAATCTGTGGAGAGACCAGAGACTGTTACGTGACAACGGTTGATGGATATGGTCCATCTGGCACTGTTTTCATCACGTTCACCGATGTCAGGACGCACACCGCCGATGGTCAATGAGAATCTACCTGTGGTAAGCACCGGGGATGCAGGATTCTCGCCCACAGTAATCTCAGCAGTATAATCATCTTCCATAAGATTCGTTACAATGCCCGTTTGATAGTCTTTTAGCCATACCTCGGTGGTGGCGGGTGAAACGCCTGCACTCCTATCGAGCGAGAAGATGTAACGACCGGTTGAGCCAACCCTCGTAGCCAAGGATATTTCCTTTTCAATAGGAGCAGCACCTACCAACGACATCATCTCGCCGCCAGCGCCACATACGGCAATGTCGGGGATAGCGGGATTCATCGACATAAACTTCGCTCCGTCGCGATTGATGGTATATACCATAGAGGTGTTATCATCAGAGGTGTTATCCACTGGCTGCAGACTGACAACGCCAGCCGCATGTGAAACGCCCACGCTCCGATAGGCATCCTCACCTGTTGCATCTGCGGAAGACAAGGAGATATTGAGGACGTTACGAGTGTTGCCCGTGTTAGTAGAAGCAGAAGAGGTATATAAGAGCTGGGCAAAGTGGAGATGCTCCTCTTTGTTGATGGTTGCCGTCTGTGTGAAGAAGGCTTCTCCGGGCGAGAGTGTATTATCAGCATACCACGATTGCTTCGTCACATAGCTTCCATTGGGGTTCATCGTATATACCACGTGCGGCACATTCATGGCATACGTCCCGTCGTCCATCTTCTTATATACGGGATAATTGCTTATAAGATAAGGCATGCCCTTGAGGTTCCATCCCATATTATATACAGAGGTGAAGGTGAAGTCAGCACCGCCATTGGTTGATGTGCGGTCGTCATATTGAGTGAGGGTGACATAATCCTTGTCGGCAGACTCGCGATAAAGATAGTGAGCGTCAGGATCGTCAGCGGCTTTCGCTCCGTATGCGGTGAAACGAAGAGTTTGCTTTGTAGCTGTAGAGCCACGGTCGATGAGCATACCCTCGTTGGCTGTGCGGGTGTCTGTGGTGAGCAGTTTCCAACATGGAGAGTCGCTCTCTGCAAAGCTGTACTTATAGTTGCTTCGTGCCTCACCGTCATACTCATATCGATAGAATGGGGCAACGGCTTCTTCCGTAACATTGTTATTATTTTTATCGTATGTGGTAGTTGTGACGAAAGGCATTACGCCCTCATCGTTCGTCCCATAGTTCATGTCAAATGGCAGTGAGACGAGGGAGTATTGTGCGATGGTTTGCTGTCCGATGGTTCTCTCGGCTGCCACATATCGGAGGTCGATAGTATTGCCCTGTCCATAGAGCGAGCCGCCCTCCGATGCCAGAACGTAGCCTGGGCGCAGGGGATTGGCGTTGGTAAAGTATGGTGAATTGTCGCTCTTTACATCACAAATCAGATTGCCACCTTTTTGGAGATACACCACTGAGCCTTCATGTGGATAAGTCTGCCCGTTGTAGCTTGTGGCAAGAGTATTGGCATGTATGTCCAATGGCGAGTTGATAGTTCCCGTTGACCATGTCTCAAAGCATCCTTTATCCACATTGGAACCAATGAAACGGGGATTGCCGAGAAGGTCACGGTCTGAGGTATAGTCAACAAATTGCTGAAGAGAAGATGAGATATGGCTCTTGCCGTCACCCGATGTTCCGTTATCACCGCCTTCAATATTGTCTGTACGTTCGTGTAGCTGATACCACAAGTTGCGATTGCTGACATCCGCCTCTGGTATTTCTCCATGATAAGCCGTAGTGGAAGGACGGAAGTAGGGGGCAAACGGCATAGTAGAGTCCGTCTCCTTATACATTATATTATTAATGGCATGTGAGGCGGTGGAGCCTTGAGTCAAGTCACCTCCTACGACAGTGCAGTTGAGCATATAGCCTCCGGAGCTGAGATCGACAAGGGCTGAGGAGGCTGATGGCATCTTGTTGTCACGTATAAGCGTGTTGTAGAGCAGTCCCGACTGGAGATTGACGAGGTGTTGACCGGTGGCAGTAATCTCATTGTTGGCAATGATGGAGTTGCGCAGGGCCACATTGCCTTGCTGTATATCCACCACGGGCGAAGCGGATTTGTTTGCAGCACCGTTATCGGCATTACCAATCAGAAGTCCGTCGAAAAGACAGTAGGTTAAAGGCTCCACCGATTTTACACCATTCACGATGGTATGCTTGGCGTAAGAAGAAGCCATACCGTCGCGGTCGGCATCCATAGCCTTGATATATTCTTCTATCTTGTCGTTATCGTAATACTTGTTTCCATTCTTATCTGTCGTCTCCTCAACTCCCGTATTGATGGCTGACGGCAGACTTCCATAAAGCGTTACGTTGTTGCGCATGGTGATGGGCTTACCGGTAGATGTGTCCGTACCCTCCTTTACGAAGACATACGACTTTTCGCCTTCATGGACGTTAGAATAAACGGCTGCAGCATCTATGGCTTTCTGGAGATTGCCCTTGGTATATGCCTTTTCCCAAGAGAATCCGTTGTAGTCAGGGCCTGACAAGTCAAGCGATGGATTGACATAGAGCACACGGCTAAGAGTGGCGATACATTCATAAGCACCTCTCTCCATACCGGCAGAGCCGTAATAGCGGCTGTTATTGGCAAGGTCGAAGTCCTTCTTAACCAAGTCCACATAATATGGGTCGTTGTCATCGTCGGCATTCGAAATATCCACGTCAGAAGTGTAAGGATACCTTCCCGTGAGGTCCCTCACGAGTTCCACATATTTCTTAGGCGATGCCTTACCGATAATCTTTGCACTCGGATTGACACGGAAGTCGCGCGAAGCCTTAGCCCAACTGTCAGCAGCAGTTAATGCCGGGTCGAAGAAGTTCGGGCCTTGCAGCACGTTGTTGTTGTCGGATGACAACGTCACATTATAATTATTGACATTATCGTCTGAGCTGAGCGACGATATGGCATTATACGACATGCTTCCAGTAGCGGTTAGACCTGTCCATTCACGAGTAGTCTCATACCCGTTATTGCGCCAAAGCACAGAGTTGTGCATCTCCGAATTGCCTGAAAATTCTATCTCACCACCATTGAGGGCAAAAGTGCAGTTAACCACCTTGGTATCTGTGGCGACGAGCGGACTTCCCGCATTGCTATGGAATACGGAATTATAGATGAGAGCGTCACCTCCACCCTCGCCTATAGTTACTGCCGGCACTTCTGAGGTTGCTCCATTGATGCGGAAGTCGCAGCGGTTCATCGTCAGCTTATAGAGAGGATATTCAGATGGTGTGTCGCTGATTGGATATTGAGTATATTTAACACCATTATTGCTGACTATCTCTCCATTCTCCGTAACGTATGATTTACCTACAGGAGAACCATTTTTATCGACCTGATCCTTATAGAACACAGCGGCACCTCCGTCTTTATCTTTAGACTTAATATTACAGAAGGTCAATCCGTCGAAATATACAGGAACGACATAGTCTTTCACATCGTTAGTAACATTTCCCGAAGATTCCCTCTGCCTTACATCACCTATCACGAAGATATGTCCGAGGAGATCCTCATTCACGCCCGAGCGTTCCGAAGCGAAAAGATAAACGGGATAGTCGTGGATGTTCTCCAGTCCCTGCACATCCTTACTGTAGCCACCACGTATAGTAAGGGAGTTCACACCCTCGGGTGTCGAGCCAACGGGCGGCACTATACTACTCGTAGAGATGTCTGTTGTGATAGTGAAACCGAGATTACCATTGATGGTATATACCGGTTGGTATTGTCCTTCAAGCATACGAATCTCCTTGTCGTGTCCGTTGCGTGATGCAAGCAGCGTCTCTATAGCTCGCTGCACGTCGCTCGTCGCCGTCTCCCATGTCTTACCGTCAGCCACCGAGGCACTGGTTCTCTCCTGTTGCGTCACCCACAGCACATCTACATGTCCTTTCTCCACCGACGGGTCGAGCTTCACGTGCTGGTATTCATACACGCCGAGATCAATGTAAGTCTGGTGGTGAGTAGGGTTGGGGTCGGTGGAAATACGCAGCATCGACTTGCCCGTAGCATCGGCGTATGTCATATACTCGTCATTACCGATTGGCACAGCCGTCTCACCCGTGTTGACATTTTTGTCGTTATACGCCGTATGGCGATAGATACCGGCACCCTTTGCCTTTTCTTCTTCATAGACAAACGTCGGTTTTTTACCGCTCAGGTCCTGCTGTAGATATGTCCATCCATTATCCACGAGGTTGTTGATACGACCTATCATCCAGTCGGCAGAGGTATGATATCCTGCCTTTCCTGCCTTTGACGACGGGTTGATGAAGTTCGGTCCGTTGATGGCGTCGTTGTCAGAGGCGATGATGATGTTGCAGGTAACGGGGTTAAGACCTGTATTGGGATCCTTGTCGGGATTATCTACTGTTGACTCTTTGATAGTTGTGTTGTCTGTATAGAGATAGTTATATTTGCCAATCCACAGCGAAGGTATGAAAGTTCCGAAGCCTTTATATGTCTGGAGTCGGTAATCAATATTGTTTCCGGAGTTTACAGGGGCGTTACCCTTACCCTCCTCGTAGGCGCAGAACCACAGCATCTCGGCATTCTTCTTATTATTATCCTGACTAAGGTTGGCTACCCTGTTCAATCCGCTGTCACCCGTCACTTCATTGCCCCAGAATATGGTGTTGACAATCTTATGTGGATTGTTGGTTTTCAATGTTTGTTCGCCATCAGAGTACTTGCCTCCTTTATTTGGCTTATAGCAATAGATAGCGGGATAGGCATAGGCAAGATTGCGCACCACGTCGCAGTTAATCATGTGGAGCGAGGCATACTCTCCGAGCAGCACAGCACCTCCCACACCTGTCTGATAGTTTGTGTCAGCCTCGTTGTTTGCAAACAGCGAGTTTACTATCACGGTGTTGTAGCTGGCATTGATGGCGCCGCCACGTCCGGCGTATGTCACACTATTATTACCTATTTGGTCAGTCTCCACCTTGGCATAGTTCTGCACAAAGTTGCAGGCGAAGACCTTCAGCTCGCTGTCGGTGAAGATGGCACCTCCAAGGCATCCTCCGTTGTTGCGGAAGTTGCAGTTGCGCACCTCAAGAGGGATGCTTCTATATCCTACAGGCCTCTCGATAGCATTGCCGCTGCCATCCGTATATGTTCTTAAGACATCACCTGTAGTCCAGTTGCCTTCGACACAGATGGCACCCCCCTTATAGTATGTTGATTTACTGTTCACGGCTTTTGCGTCATATCCCATAGCCATGCCGTCCTCGATCTCCACACCATCAATGATGACAGGCACACCACGCTCGTATGGAACAGTGCCGTTGCCGGCATTTGCGTCATATTTCTCACTTGTGATGTCGTGATATTTAATCGTAGCATCAGGCAGTCCTCCCACGTGCTTCTCGTCGGCGATACAAGTTATGACGTGATATACGTTTTCGTTGGAATTACCGTTCACCACCTGTCCTGACAGAATGGTCTGCACTGCCATCTCCCACGGTTCAGCAATGTTGTTGTGGTTGATGTCGGAGAGTTCGCGGTTCTCTATGATGTTCTTAATCTTGGGATGGGAGATAACGACAGTTGAATTGCCATAAGTAAAAGTAGTATTATCAGATGGCTCAGCAGTGTTGCCATAATAGGTGGAATCCTTGTTATTGTCGCTTTGTTTTGTCTTGACACCTCCAACGATGGTCACGCCTTCAGGCACGAGATATGTACGTCCACGGCTGTTCACATATTCTCCCTTGATATTACGCATGGGGTAATATGTTCCGCCGCTGAGGATAATCTCAAACTTCTTCTTTCTGTTTGTATATACGCCATTCTCATCTTTCATCTTGCGTGCCTCCCTCACATATTGCAGCGCATCGTCGAGATAGCGCATGGGATAGGCGAACGACGAGCCTTCCTGCTGATAGTATGGGTCTTGGGTCTGGTTCTGCATCACCTCCACTGATGTAGTAGCCACGTCGTCCTCGTTTTTCACCACAAAGATGCGGGTCATGAGATTGTCGGCAGTAGCCACAGGCAGCACCAGTTCGTCGATGGCTCTCGCTCCGATGTCAATGAAGTCGTTGCCCTCAAATGTGCGTGTTTTCTTTGCGAGGTCTTCGGCGGTAAGGGCATCACTCGCGACAAGGGCTTTATAGTCCTTGTACTCCATGCCTCCACGTGCCAGCAGACTGTATTTCTTTATCTTATAGAACTCATAACTATTATGCATTCTCTTGACAGCCGTTCCCTTGCTGTCGATATAGTCATGGTTGTACGTTTCTGTGGCGAAGCGCACACCCTTGACCACATCGGTATGCACTGCGATGTTGTTGATACCCGGCTCACGTGTTGTCTCAGTGGCGCAGAAGGATATGGGATAGTCTTTGATGGTAAGGTTGGTGTTCCCCGCATCCGTCGGTGTTGTCATGCCGTTGACGTTCGACTGCTCGCTACCCGTGTTCTGCCAGAACAGCACACTGTTTGCCCTGACATTCGGCGTGCCGTTGGTGGTGAACGAGATACCTCCTCCCGCTCCGCTTGCCGTGTTATAGATGATGTCGGATGTGAAGATGCGGGCAGGGTTGGTTGCGGCGTTGACATTCTCAGAGGATGCCGATGCCGGTTCTTCCACGTATAGTCCTCCTCCGTCACCCTTGGTTACCTCGTTATATTGCACGATACTTCCGCTCACCAATGCGCCCTCTTCGAGATACAGTCCACCTCCGAAATCCGTAGCCTTGTTGTTCTGCACCACGCAGTTGCGTATATGGGCATAGCCCGTGACGATGGCAGCGCCACCCACACGAGTGTCAGTTCTCTTTCCTGTAGATTGCTTCTCGCCGTCGGCATTGCCGCCTTCAATGAATAGTCCGTCGAGCACGGCGCGGGCTGATATGTTTTCAAGAGTATCATTTGGATTGAGTGTTCCCTCTTCGTCAAATGTATTATTGGTGAACGTCACCACATTATACACGTTTACATCCTGGTCATCAGCCTGATATACACCGCTGAGAGTTGTGCGGTTTTTCAGTACATCACGGTTGTCGGTATAGTTGCCCTCAGAGACCTTGGTATAGAATCCGTTTTTGTCAGCACTTTCGTAGTCGTCGCTATATCCTCCCCATACCTCCACTCCATGAGGCACGATGATAGTATAGTCGCGTGTGTTCACCTCCTGTCCCGAATTCGTCTTCTTGTATGAGCGGCGAGGGCGATATACAAAGCCAGAATACTGATAAGTTTTGTTCCCGCCTACAGTTGTTTCCTCCGGCGCATCGCCCGCCAACTTCACAATCACTTGTTTCTTGACTACATCGTCCTTATGCTCATACACATATCTTCCCGCAGCATCCAGCACCTTCTGCAACTTAGTCCAGCAAGCCGCATTAGCGGGATTGGCAGCCGAGCCTGTGCCGCGTCCGTTCTGCGTGACATAGTACACCGCCTTGTCCGTGCTTGTAGTTACATCCGGCGTAATGCTATACGCACCATTAAACTCGTATGCACCGATATCCACGGTGCAGTCTTGGATACGGTCGGCATATTGCGCATCGTATGAAGGAAGCACAATATCGGCAGTACCCTCCATATTCTTACCCAACTGGTCAGTTCCCATATTAATGGCAATAGCCCCTTCCTTCAAACTATAGTCACCATTGTCGGCATCGTTGAAGAGGTCTGAGACTGACATACCCTTGTCATCCATATAAACGAATGAAGAAGCATCAACATTAGTATAGGAATTGTCAAAAGTCCTGTGTGTATTTTTATTCTTAAACAAACAGTTTTTCAGAGTGATATTGCCTTTTTCTGTGGTACAGTCGAATTCTTTGGTATTATTTGTTGTATTATTATAAATTATTGAGTTATACACATCAATACGGCCATTTGAGAACCATTTTCCAGAATACAGTGTATATGGTCCTTCATTAGCCGTAATTGTATTATTATAGAATCGTCCATTCTCAAAGAACACGCCAGTACCTTGCGTTGTTCCGTTACCTGTAATCTTATTATGAATGACAGAAGTGTTGAATACAGTACCAGTTCTTTGATAAAGTCCTCCACCAAAGACATTATTGTCAGAACCGCCTTCACTATTTAATATATTACCATCAATCTCACAGTTTTCAATTATTCCACCATTTTGGAATATGCCACCTCCACGAGTATTTGATTTTGACGACAGAATATTATTTGTTATCACACAGTTAGCCAAACGTCCATTGATACGCAAAGCCACTCCAGCTCCACCGTCACGCTGATGTGTAATCTTGGCTCTTCCGTTGCGGATAACAAAACCATCCCAACTGGTAATGACACAGAATGGATTAATTGGGTCGTTATCAAACTCCAGGTTATTTCCTGGTTCCTTTCCATTTATTTGTACACTTCCCTTAAAGTAAGGATATGGCTGGGTAAGCACACGCTGTGACTTATATGCCTTTGCATAACTATTAAGATCATATACATTGTTTTGGACTCTCGAACCTAATAAATGGTCAATCTTTGTGCTGCCGTTATAGGCCTCAATCTCTAATATGTCAACATGCTTTTGACTGTTGTTATTTGAGTTGACCTTAATATATAAGTATTGACAACTAATAGTCCTATCAAAAACAAGGGTCTGTGATTTATCTGCTGTAATATCTTTATTTTCCCATATCAGCGTGAAGGCTTTCTCATCTACTTGTTGAGCTATACCATCATCGGAATAAGATGGTGCATATCCTATTGTATAGTTGTTGGGATAATAATTGCGGTTTGTGATTTTCAGAGATGTTATTTCATATGTCTGTCCCATATCTATAATTATCCACTGAGGCAGACCACCATTTTTAATTCCATGACCTGCATTATCGTCCTGCCAGCGCGAATGCCAGAATGTATCATTATTTCCATCAATACATGCAGGTGCATTACCCTGTTTATCATCGGAAGAAAAGTCAACTACTTTCCACAAATTAGTGACATCTCCTGAGGAATAAGCAGCCAATACATTATGCTTATAGTCATCTACCTGAGGCCCCCATGCTCCTGTACCAATAACACCTGTCTCAGTCACCTCGTCATCTCTCAATGTCTCAAGGATAGATGTCTTGGGCATACGCTCTTTCATACCAGGGGATTGAGGGTCGCCTCCCTTGCCAGGGAAACCACCATATACATCCACTGCATCACGCATGAAGAAGCCTTCGCGACGGATGTATTCACCCTCACCTATCCAGACTTGAACTCGCTTGCTCTTGTCAACAGTTGAGACTTCTATAGTTGTACGGTCAGGATTGACTGTGCTTTGACTTCCTGGATTGAAATGAGTTACACCTGATTTTGTCGTATATTTAATAGTATTATCATCATTCCTATCCAACGAGCGGGCAAAAGCCTCATCCACAGCCCATTGGAGTCCTGTAAGTTGATAGCCGTCTTCATACAGTTCCGCATCCACGCCGCCAAAGCCGTGGTTGTTCTTATATTTGTCTGACTCGAGGTTTCCATTGATGGCATTCTGCCATGATGAACCGTCACCATCCCTTGTGTTGTCTATTGTTCCGTCGGGATTACGGTAGTCGCGCACATAAATAACCTTGCCGTATGGTGGCTGGTAGCCTCCCTCAACATCCTCATTGGAAGTGTCGCCTTCTGCCACTTCATTGTGGTTCTCCACTGCACCAATGTCGGCTGCACCGCCATAGTTGCGGTAGATATTTGTTGTTATGTCCTTGCCAAAGCCGGGGTCAGTGGCTGAGGAACCTGTCTCGTTGGCAGCATTCACCATCGGATTCATGTTCATCGGCATCCAGTTGGGGTCGCCACCGTACATCGTCACATCACCATCCTTGTTTACCCCAATGTTGCTCGTGGGGTTGATGAACTTGGGATAGGTGTCGGTAAATGAGGAGTGATAGGAGAACTTGGAGGTGGCGACATCGCTAAAAGAAGTTACTCCCAGGTCCATCATATTGTTGGCATTGGTTGCTCCTTCTGCCAATGTTATTCTTCCGTTTGATGTCGTATAGAAAGTGACAACCTTGGAATCGGGAGTAGAGGCATCAGCCTTCAAATCCGTTATCTTGGGATTGTTGCCTGAGGTGTATGAGCCATAGCCGATATTGGCATGCAGGGCGGTGTTCTTTACCTTGATATTGGCATGGTCTGTAGCCATAACGCCATATCCCACGTTGCCACGGATGAGGCAGTGATTGAGGGTGAGCGTGGTGTTGCTGCCCGTAGCCTCAACGGTGGCAGCCTGCTGCTTTGTCACGGCATTGTTGTGGAAGATACAGTTCTCCACATCCACCTGCATCACGGCTCCTGGAGTGTTGCGCAGGAAAAGGGCGGAGCCTTGCGAGGCGGTGCAGTTGGCTACCACGCAGTTGCGTATCTTGATGTTCTCCATCAGTTTGTCGGCATAACTGTTGATAATGGCGATGCCCGCTCCTCCCTCCAAAGCGAGGGTGGGCAGCACACTGCTCGTCTGGGCATTGGCAAAGTAGAGCTGGAAGCCATCCACAATAACGTCGGTCGCTCCATGGCGCACGGTGATGATATGACAACCATTTTCGGCATAGTCGCCACCTGTGATGTTGGCGGTTATGCGGGTTGGGTAAGCCTTGGGATTGCGCTTGGATATGTTGGTGCCGGTGAGCGATGAGGCAAAACCGCCATATAGCCGCACATGGCTCGGCAGGTCGATATACGACGAGCGGATATAGGGAATATAATTGTTTCCAGCCGTGGTGGTTGTGCCCTCCTTGACAAGTAGCTGCACAGGATTGGTAGCTGTGGGATTGAGCTTCTTGACAACATAATCCAAGGCATCGTTGATATTACTGAAAGCATTCTCCCACGAATTGCCCAATGTCTCATCTGAAACTAATGACACCTCAGCATCAGTGGTGGGGTCGATAAATATTGTTTTTATCGGAGTGGTATTGTCTTCCATACTTGCCACTAACTCATATTCACCATTAAAGCTATTAGCCACAAAGGCGCCAAGCACGCAACGGGGGGCAAACTGACTGCCTAAGATGTCCTCAGTGATATGTGCATCAATGATGTCCTTGCCTTCCGTCTCGTAGTCAGAGCCATTGGGATAGTTGGCGCTCGTTGGATAGTCGTTGAGCTGCATCCCCTTATTGCGCAGGTATGACGAGGCGCGGGGATTCCATCGTCTTGAGACAGTGGAACTACCCAGCACTCCCGTTGCATCGGGGACATTGGTGAAGTCAGGATAATATCCCGGAATAGACTCATTGCTGTTTTCCTCATTCAAGGAATACACTCCGTTGGTGCGCTTCACCGTTCCGCTCCAATCGACGTAGTTGTATTTGGAGAGAGCCACGAAGTCGAGCTTCACCTTCGGGGTGGAGGCATTCTCACGGTATGTGGCATACTGCACATTGTTGTTGGCAGCTACCTCATTGCCCCATATCACGGAATTGGTAACCATACCGCCGCCATCCACATACAGTCCGCCGCTGCGTCCGTAGCGACGGCTATTATACACCACTCCCGCTCCCACACATTTGTTGCATGTGATGGTGAGGTGGTTGAGCAGACCGCCATTCTTCATAAACACTCCACCCGCCTCGGCCGATGATGTGTTGTTGTTCACCACGCATCCCGTTGCGTATGAAGCATATCGCGCCTTGTCGTCCTTAGGCTGCGAGGAGAAGGCTATGGAGAGTCCGCCACCACATCTCGCGGCATTGTTCTCGATGAGACAATGGCGCACGATGCCGCCATCATCGCAAGCTACACCGCCACCATATCCGTCGGTAACACCCACTCCGCCCGACTGGTTCTGGGTGACATAGCATTGCTCCATCAGTCCGCCGCCGTCCATATACACACCGCCTCCACGCAGCGACGATGAGTTCTGGCGGATGATACAGTTGCGTAGCACGGTATTGCCCACCATATACACTCCGCCGCCATAACTGTTGTGATAAGCATGAGAGCCGTCAGTTTGCTCGGGCACGGTGCGGTTGGAGGCATTGCCGTCGCGTATGGTAAAGCCGTCGAGACCGGCGGTATCGGCAAGAGCCACGCCGCGGTTTTTGGTGTCGAGACCGGAGGAATGGGTTGAGGTGTTGGTGGCAAACCATACCACATGGTATGAGTTGCCCGTAAACGACTCGTCGTATTCGTTCTTTTTCGAGTCCCACTTCATCGGGTCTTCCGTAGAGCTACTGTGATTACCACTGAGCGTGGTGGTGTTCTTCATTAGCCACTTCAATCCTTTGGCTTCAGAGATTGGCATTTCCGAACCTTTAGCATCAAGGACGATACGTTCTTCGGGAGTGTCTTCGGGATTTGCGGCATCAAATCCTCCATACACCGTTATGCCCTCATAGATAAGAAAAGAAGTGTATAGCACACCGTCGCCACCGGGGGTAGAAGTGGTGGGGCTGTATGTTCCTTTCGCCACATACACCCGTCCCTCCGTGATGCCGTTTCGGGTCATATAGTCGTGAAGCGACTCTATGGCATCCTGCAGGTTGTTCTTAGCCTGCGCCCACGAAGTGCCGTCGTTGGCATAAGATCCATTCGTCTTCACATATCTCACAGGTCCGCTGAAGCTACCCGTCTGCGCAAAAGCTGTGGTGCAGAGGGTCAGCAAGGCTATTATCGTAGTATATAATCTTCTTTTACTCAGCATGTTATTATCTATGTTATTTACTTATTTGGATCGGTAAACTTCACTATGTTTTCCACGTCTTTCACAGTGTTGACATGGATTGTCGCCCTTATCCATGGGGTGAAAATCGGATAGCCGTCGCTGCCTTTAGGAGCACCGTTGAGGTCTGACTTCTTTATCTTTATCCGGGCATGATGACCCGTGGTGGCATGGTCTTCTTCAGTGAGAAGGGAAGAATATGATCCATCCTTTTTTTTCTCTGAGGTGGTGTAATTGTTCACCAGTATCTTCAACGTAATGTCGTAATAATAATCTCCAGGACTTGGGGTAACAAGTTCCGGCATCACATAGATGACCTTGCGACCGTAGTACATGCCCGACTTTTCTGCTTCCGGGAGCACTTGGTAGTATTCCTTTCTTGTTTTGGCGTTTCCTTTAGAATCTGTATATGGCTGATCTTTTCCCGTATACTTCTCTTCTCCGAGAAAAGCCGCGTCGAATGTGCTTTTGTATTTTATCACATTCATCGGCTTGAATATTGGCAGTTCTTCCTTAGGCAGTAGTCGCGCCTCGATGAAGGAGAAGAACACCTTGTTGTAGTCTTCGGATGTGTTATCCGTCGTGCTGCGCATTGTATCCTTAGAACCATTTGATTCCTTTTTCTCCTGCTTCCATGCCTTGGTTCCTTGAAACTTCTCGTCGATAGTCCATTGCAGGTCAACCTTTGTTGCCACATGATACAGCACCATGTCGATATGCGGCACATTAGAGGCATAGTCTTTTATGGTGCCGTAATAATTACCATCGTTTTCGAGGTTATATGGCGAGGAGTAGAGGTTCTGCATATTGTTACGCAATTCAGACTGGTTGGTGAACGTAACTCCATCCTCTACTTCTTTAGAAGAACTCCAAGACGAGACATCTGTCACGAGTTTGTATTTCGGGTTTGCTGAGCCACTGTCATCCAAGTCCAGATTGCTTGCCACCACATACACCCTGCCTTCCTTGCGGTTGAGCGGGAGATTGATGGAGAGATGACCTTGATAGACATAGAGGCCATCCTTAGCCGAGAAATGACCATTGGTGTTATCTCCGGAAGTGGAGAGCTTCCAGTCCTCGGACTTCACCTCTTGCTTCTTGAATATGACTTGGGTGGAATTAGAGGAAGAGGTTGAGACGAGGTATATATAGAGATATTTGGGGAGAGCAAAGGTCTCCGCTTCACCGGGGTCTCCAAGGGCGCGGGTGACGGCTAACGTCGAAGCAGGCTCCTCATTGCCTATGCCCACATCAGTGGGATTGACGAATCCTTCGGCGGGGATAGAGATGGAGATAGGCATCTCCACGGTCTCCAGACCGCGGGAGGCAAGACTGTCGTCATCCGAACAAGAGGTGACGAAGGCAGCAGCCAGTATCATCATTATAGTCAATAATATATTTTTCAAATCAATTTTCATTGTTATTTTATTTTGGAGGAGTTATTTAATAACTTAAGTTTCGCATATGCTCAACTTTTTGGAAGTTAAGGAGTTAAGGAGTTATCGCTCCCGTTGGTCGCTGGGAGTTAAGCCATTAGTATTGAGCATTGGATATAAGCGCAACAACATTTGGCTTAACTCCTTAACTCCTTAACTCCTTAACTACCAACTATTATCCTTTCTTGCGAAAGTTGAGTTAATAACTATATCTCCGGCTCATAAGTCCCCCCTTGCTTCCAGTCCAGCGTCACGCTTACTCCCACGTCGTGACTCTCGGGAGTGAGCGAGCCGTCGTGCTTCATCTTCATCTTTATTATCTTGAGATAACCGGCGAGGAGGGGTTGCTCCACAGAAATGATGTTCTCAGTGACAGAGCCGTCGGGGAGGGTGATGTATGCCTTTATGCGGAAGAGGGACTCTGCCTGGGAGTCTGCCCTTGCCGGGGCTTGACTGACGGCGGAAGCGGTGGCTACGGTGTTGTTCCTTGATGGGAAGCTCACGGCATAATGGCAGGTGCGGTGCTGACCGGGGAGAGGTATCTCAGTTGAGCGCACCACGGGATTGGCTGTGAAGGCGTAGGTGCTGTCAGCCACTGCGAAGGAGGTGGCGAAGTCCTGGGTGAACACCTTCATGCCGCGTATATCCACACCCGTGGTATCCACCACAAGAGCGGCGCAGCTGTTAGCCATATACAGGTCAACGTAATATGTCTCGGTGCAGCCGCACACCTCTATCACTTGTCTTGCGGTGAAGAGACCGGTGGTGTGGCTGTTGAGGGTGTCGGTGAGGTTGTCATACTGCAACTTCATGTCACCGGGATGGGTGTCATCGAGGGGGCGGATATTTTCAGCGTCGGCTATATTTGCCACAACGAGATTACGGTAGTCACGTTCTGGCAGATACACCACGTATTCAGCTTGCGACGCATCCATCGTATGCTTTTCCGTTTTATACAGTTTGTCGTCGGTGTCATAGAATGAGAGAGAGATGTCGTGTGCCCAGTCAGTGAATATACCGCTGAGTGAGGAGCTGAGTGCTTGTGCCACGGGGCGTTCCTCCTCCGTGCCGAGCTGTGTTTCGAGTTCGGTTTGGATGTTTGTTCTGAGTTTCAGGCGATATACGATTTTGTTGTCCAATCCGCAGTCGGAGTTGTCCTCGTCGATGATAGAGCACGACGAGAGCATCACCGCCGCAGCGGGCAGCATCAGCAGACAATACTTGCTTCTCATTACCTTATTATATATATGATATTGTTGTTGTTAATACCGATATAATGGCATCACGACAATAGATGTCGTGACGCCATCAGAATTTACTAAAGTGTCGGAAGTGTCTTGGGTAACTTAACTTCTCTCCTAAGTTAGGAGAGGTGTCCCCTAAAGGGGCGGAGAGGTCTGTGGTTTCCTAACTTCCGATACTTGAAATCTTTAGTTAATAGTTCCACCAAGAGGAACATCAAATGTCAAACCGCTCTGCCACTGCAGGTCAACAGAAAGACCAAGCTTAAGTTTGATTGAACGCAAATCTGGAATTGTGACGTAAGCATTCTTCAATGTTCTTACAGTAAATTTCACCTTAGTCTTGAAATCCTGAACAAATGTACGGTCTATTCCAAACTGTGGGAAACGATTTGGATTAGTGTTTGGCCAAGAAATAGCAGTTACTCCTGATGATGCCTTTGGATCTAATTCCGCCAAGAGATAGAATCTCTGACCAGCAGCTACAACTCCATCTATACCTTTGAAATCTGCACCAGAATTATTCTCTAACTCCAACGCTATTCTAATAGTATTTTGCTTTGCTTTTAGACCAGTTGTATAACTATCAAACAATAGTGTATAGAATGGAGAACTTTCTGTAGTTGTAAGATTGATATTATTTATATCCGAGTCATAAACAACTTTATCTGAAGCAGACGTATTAGGCAAATATTCCCAGTTAACATCAGATTTCTGACCACCAATCAAAATTCCTTTCACAGGGAATGCATTAGCTGTTACAGAAACCATATTATTACCAGAATTATCATTTAACAAATTCGATGCAGCTATGACGGTTGCTTCCAACTGAGCGACTCCATACTGAATATTATTCTGAAGTGCTATAGAACGTGTGGTAACAAGAACTTCTTGACCCCAACCTTGTGTTGTCCAATCATAACTTTCCCAACTACTATATTGAGTAGGCCATGTTGACACCTCTTCATTCTTAGCTGCCAATGGTGTATTTGCACGATATGCTATACAAGCAGGATAAGTAAGATTATAGAAATTGATAAATGGTGAGCTTCCTGTAGTAGTACCCATACTTGGATTAGCTGTAGCTTCGAATTTGTTTTCTGTATTATTCCATGTCATCAACATAGCACCATCAGGAATATTCAGATCTCTTGGGAAGGTTTTAATAGTTTTTTCCACGCCTGTTGATTTCCAATCTACTTTACCCTTTGATCCTGCTGTTTCTGAAATGTCGAAATACTTTGCCTTTACTGCTGTACATATAGCATCAGCAACCTTACTAACAGTAGTTTCCGTGCCTCCATTAGGAGTTTGCTTCGGATAAGCCAATGTCACAATATCTTGAACAATCTGCTTCAATGCAATAGCAGATACACCACGAACTCCACCATTTGAAGGATTGGTAATCAAGTTAGTGCGTGCCTGATATAAAGTTGCATCATCGTTTGATGTTAATTCTGCCCATCCTGTAGCATTTGCAATTGTTGTAAGATATGCTGCAAAATCACCACTTACTGTTGTCAAAGTATTATTGGCTCCATCAGTAGTTGCAATATCCACCAAAGAGAACTTTATCTTATTGGTGGTATTACCAGAAGTAGAAGATATGTCAGCAACTGTTAATGCTCCGTTTTTAACTTTATCTGTCATTGGTCCAGTGCCATAGAACAAGAAGTTCTTTGTTCCGACAGGAATACTAACATCATTATAAATCTTATAATTTTTGTTATCTGTAGAATTATCTATTTCGGAATTACTTATAGCAGCTAACTTCAGTACATCAGACGGGAAAGTATATTCCTTTGAAGTTTTAGGGGTTGATCCTGTTTGTGCTCCATCTACATATTTACTCTCTGTAGGAATTTCCACAAACGGTATCAAGTAGATATTGTTCATTCCTAAGAAATTCGAACTATTCTGAGTATTTTCAGCAGTCATCCTTGTCTTAGAGGATTCATTTGCGATATTAATCGCAAACTGGGTCTTCACGCTCTTGCCGTCATACGTGGGGTTGACGGGAGCATCTGTTACGTCGTCGGAGGACGAGCAGGCTACGAAACCTGCGGTTGACAACAGCGCTATCGCACCGTTGAGAACGTAATGATTAATTTTCTTCATAATTTTTGTATAATTAAATATTGTATATAATTGATTATTCAAGTTGTTCGGCATTGCGGCGGGCATCCTCATTGCCTGAGGCTGCCGCACGGCGGAAGCGGCAGAGAGCTTCTTGCTTGTCGCCCGTCATGTAGAGGGCTACGCCGAGGGCGTTCTGGGCGCGCTCGTCTGACTCTACGGTGCGAAGCATCGTCAGTGCCTCCGTGTATCGCTCCTCACGCAATAGCTCTGAGGCACGGTTGATTACCGCAGCGGCTGAATCGGGCACATAGTCGTAATATACGCGGATGTATCCTGAATTACGCTGGTCGCTCAGCACGTTGTCCTTCAAGTATTTATATGTCTTTCCCCTGTTCAGCCGCTTCATCTTGCGCTCACGCTCGTCGGGGTTCTTCTCGGTGTCGATGATATTGAGTAGCTGGTCGCGTCCCTCTATATTGCTGTCGGCAATCTGGTCGCGCAGCTCTGTCCATGCCTCACCGCCGTTGCATAGCTCAAACATGGCATTGCCTGTCTTTACCCTCTGCTTGATATAGTCGCGCAGGGCGGCAGCACGGTTCTGACCCAAGAGGTTGTTGCGCTTCACGCTTCCCTCGGGCGAGGCAAGACCGATAATCTGTATGAGCTTTACGCTCGACGTGGAGTCAGCCATAATCTGGCGAGTGATGCTCACGATGGTGTCGAGAGTGGCGGCATTGTCGCGGAAATCGTGCAGCAGTGTCCACTTGTCCAAGGGGAAGAAGACATACAAGGCTCCCTCCTCCTTGCGCAGTATGCGGCTGCTGTCGTAAGGACGATACTGGGATATATGCTGAAGCACGGGATTGTTGCGCTGTAGCTCGCCCGCCTTGCCGGTGTTGTCCTCAACCGGGGAGAACACGGGATGGAAGGGACGCTCGCAGAGGAAACTGTCGCAGCAAAGGACTACGGCAGGACTTACCTCGCAGCAACCCTCCCCCTCTACTGACGTGCAGAGCTGAAGTGTGGAGCCTACTACCCAGGGATAGCGGTCGGTGGGCAGATAGGCGGTGCGAGTGATGACTGAGTCGATACCCGAAGGCACATACGAGGGTACAGTGGCATTGCGGTCGCCAAGCACCACGCGGCGGCGCAGCTTCTTGGCATTGAGCTTGCCGCGCACAGTGACTGACTCCTCAAAGATGGTGTCGGTGCCACAGGTGAAGAGCGGAGTCACCTGATAGGAATAGTCGGATGCCGGCTGAGGCAGGGTGAAGGAATAGCGGACACGGTAGCCATTGCCCTCGCGCTCCACACCGTCAACACGCAGTGACATCTGCGGTGACGTCTGCGATATGGCATCTATACATGCCATAACCGTGAGAGTGATAATCAGAAAAAATCTTTTCATAAATATATCCTTTCCTTACCTTATTTTATTATATACACTATGTTCAACGCCAACTTGGGCAGAACAAGAAACTTGTTGTCGGAACCACGGTAGGTGCCGCACTTAGGGTAGTCGTACCTGTCAGACCAGGTATAGCCGAGGTCGAGACCCGCCTCAGCCTCAAGACTCCAATGGGGAGAGAGTATCCACGAATAACCGTAGGATGCACCTATGGCGGCAAGGTCGCCCTGTCGGCGCTCACCGTCAACACCACTATAAAGTCCAAAGGGAAACTTGATGTCGCTTACGTTATAATGAACATAAGCTATGTTTGCTCCGAAGTAATGTCCTGAGAATGATTCGCACAACCAGTAGCGAAGTTGTGGGGCAACAAGCAGATGCTTGAGTTTCTTGTTGTCGGAAAAAGACCATGGGTTAAGGGCAACATTTATCCCGGCTGTCCATTTGTTGGATAGCCTTACCTCTATAGCTGCATTGGGAGTTGTGGTGGCGTCATAAAGGATGTTGCTTTTCAAAGCCAAGCCTTGTGCTTTTATGGTTGAAGTGTTACCCATCAACAATAACAACATCAACAATATTACCTTTATCCCTATTGTCTTGCATTTGCTCATTGCATCTGTTTTTAATAATACCTTATTCTGTTCATTTATCATCGACCTCCCAGTAATGGTTTACGGTATGATGCGACAGGTTTATTTGTCGATTAAGTTGCTACGCAACGGTTTTCCTAAATTGACGGTGCAAAGTTACTGAACTTTTTTGTATTGCTGATGATTTCTGCAAAGTTTTTGATGCATTGAAAAAAAAATTGGCGCTTTAGGCAGAAAGAAAGCGCAAATACCAGCGTGAAAGCCGCATGTCAAAGGCGGAAATCATGGTGATAATGATTCTCTTTCATTCATCAGGGTATCGCTGCTTGAAGCATTTTCGTCGAACTCACGTTAATTATGTGCAAAGTTATGCGATTATTTGTAAAATCTATCCTTTCTGTCCTTTTTTTTTCATTTTTGCAGCATTTTTAGGCAAAAACGGCGGCCATCGTCGCGTTTTCTGCCATTCCAAGCAGTTTATTTTGAGACCATTTGCACATCGCCCGCTTGCGCAAAAAGTTGCGCAACCCTTGTCCCGACGACCTGCGACATTGGCGCAAATTTGTCGCAGACATCCTCCGTCTTCTTCGCCACATCCTCCGTCCTCTTTGCCGATAGTCTTCAACTTCTTCGCCGCTTCATCCGTCTTGACCGCCATATCCTCCATCTTGCCGCTGCCCCCATTCAGCTTCTCCGCCGCTCCGGCTGTCTTGCTCGCCATTCTGACCCTCCTGTCCGCCACCGCGCCAATCTTGCCCGCTACCAACTATATGTTGATTTCAGGGCATGAAATAATGATTGCAAAGCATGATTTCCTTATTTCGTGCCCCGAAACGACTGTTTCGCGCCTTGCAATTATCCTCAAGAGGGCTGCGGGCGCAATGGCGCTGGTGTCGGCGCAAGGCGTCGCGTACGCGAGCGATAGAGTAATTACTATTAATAGAATATAGTTAAACATATTTAATTTCGCCGTCATCCCTCCGCATCTCTTTTCCCCTCTGCAGCATGGCCGAGATGGCTCTGGCTGCCAGCCTTTGACTCCCGCCCGCATCTCGGGCGTGGTTGTTGTTGGTGAAAGTATAAGTATTTGTAATACAATATGAAGCACGTTACGCAGAATGTGCGCTCTGCCAATCGTCAAGTAGCTGCGCCCGTCTTGCCGACCATCACGCTTGGCATCAAAGTCATCTCTGCGCCCGCCGCGCGCGTGTTTATGATTGTTAACAATCACCGCGCTTGATGTGTTAATTGTTGCAAATGCCCCCAGAGCCATCTCTGCTCCTTTTTTCCATCCCTTCTGTCGTTACCTCTCCATTGCAGGACGATTGAAAAAACACTAAATGCACGTCTGAAATTCATCACGACCTTGGTGGAATTGTGTGCTGTGTACGCACACAGCGATTCCGACCACACAATTTTGCGTTAAAAGCGAAAAAAAGTTCAAGAAAATTTGCACGGGAATTATATTTTTTGTTAAATTTGCGGCCATAAAACCAACGTATGCTAAACTCGGACGCGTCCAGGACCAGCCCAACGCAATAAAACCTCATTATAAAAAATTGAAGAATTAGCACTAAACGTCTATTCTTATATGTCTAACTTAAAATAATAATGTTCAACGCTATGAATGAAAAGCAATTGTTAAGATTGTGCTTTTCTGCAGCCTTGTGCATGGGTGCTCTGAGTGTCAGTGCCGCTTCTACGGAAGCCACAGGCAGCTCCTACTCTGTACAGCAGGCTAATGTAAAGCAGGTTAGCGGACAGGTACTCGACGAGAACGGCGAGCCCATCATCGGAGCAACCGTTACCTTGAAGGGAACCAAGACCGCAGTGCCAACCGACGTAGATGGTAACTTCTCATTGAAGGCTCCAGCAGGTAGTAAACTTGTCATTACCTATCTGGGTTACTCCACCGTAGAAGTCAATGCCGGTGAAGGCATCAAAGTAACCATGAAGCCCGATACCGAGGTGCTGAATGAAGTTGTGGTAACAGCTCTGGGTATCAAGAAAGAAGCCAAATCACTTTCGTACAACGTACAGCAGCTTGGCGGAGATGCTGTAACAAAAGTCAAGGATGCCAACTTTGTCAACTCTCTCAATGGTAAAGTAGCGGGTGTCCAGTTTACTACAGGTTCTGCCGGCGTCGGCGGTTCTACCCGTGTCGTTATGCGTGGTGCCAAGTCACTCACCGGCAACAACGGCGTACTCTATGTCATCGACGGTATACCCATGAATGACCTCAAGGGTAGCCAGCCCGAGGGAATCTTCGAGGGTGCCGGCCAGACAGGTGATGCCGTGTCTACCATGAACCCCGATGACATCGAGAGCATCAACGTGCTCACCGGTCCTTCGGCTGCCGCCCTCTATGGTGCCAACGCCGCCAACGGTGTCATCCTCGTTACCACCAAGAAGGGTAAGAAGGGTCATATGGACGTTACCTACAGCGGCAGCTTCCAGTTTTCTGAGCCCTTTGTGATGCACGAGTTCCAGAACCAGTATGGTCCTACCGAGGCCAACTCCTACTTCAGCTGGGGTAGCAAGCTCGCCACTCCTTCAAGCTATAGCCCTAAAGATTTCTTCCAGACCGGTACCAACATCTCTAATAATGTAAGCCTCTCTGTAGGTTCTGACCACAACCAGACCTATCTCTCTTTGGGTTCGACCAATGCCCAGGGCATCATCCACAGCAATGACCTGGACCGTTACAATGTAGCTTTCCGCAACACCACAACTGCATTGAACGACAAGCTGACCATCGACTTCAGCTATATGCTCTCTACCGCCAAGGAGCAGAACATGCTGTCACAGGGACAGTATCACAACCCGCTGGTTGCCGTCTACCTCTTCCCCGCAGGCGACGACTTCAGCAAGCTCGGCTACTATGAGCGCTATGATACCAACCGCAACTTCCCAGTACAGTACTGGCCCTACGCCAACGATATGAGTATGGAGAACCCCTACTGGCAGACTGAGCGCGAGCGCTATATCAACCACAAGACCCGCAATCAGATCTCGCTCTCTCTCAACTACAAGATCAACAGCTGGCTCGACGTGACCGGTCGTGTGAAGTACGACAACAGCCACAACCGCTCCGAGTACAAGTTCTTCGCTTCTACCAACCAGTTGTATGCCTCTAAGTATGGCGCATACAAGAATCTGACCGAAGACTATACCACACTCTACGCCGAGGCATTCCTCAAGGCCAACAAGTATTTCTGCAATGAGACATGGAATGTGTCTGGTGTGCTGGGTACCAATTATACCCAGAACGACTACAAGCCTTTCGGTTTTGAGGGCCATCTGCTGGGTACCCCCAATATCTTCACCTTTGAAAACGTGAAGACCAGCGATGCCACCTTCAAGAAATATCAGGATGACGGCTACCGTACCCGTCTGGAGAGCGTATTCGCTACTGCCCAGGTAGGCTACAAGGGTATGGCTTATGTAGACCTCACCGCCCGCAATGACTGGTCATCCAAGCTCGAAGACAATTTCTTCTACTGGTCTGCCGGTATCTCTGGCATCTGGACCGACATCTTCCCTGTCATCAAGAGCAACAAGTGGCTCAACTACTTCAAGACCCGCCTCTCTTATGCTGAGGTAGGTAATGAGCCTAACAATCCTTATCTCAAGCGCGGCGGTTACACCATCAACCCCACTACCGGTCGCCCTGAGACCACTACCGTCTTCTATGATGACCTCAAGCCCGAGCGCACCAAGTCTTGGGAGTTGGGTCTCGACTTTGTCCTCTTCCAGAACAAGTTGAAGGTCAACGCCACTCTCTATAAGTCGGCTACCTATGACCAGTTCTTCAACGTGCCTATGTCTTCATCTACCGGTTATACCAGCATCTGGACCAACGGTGGCCGCGTAGACAACAAGGGTATCGAACTCTCTGCCCGCTTCAGCCAGCCACTCGGCCCCGTAGACTGGGAGACCTATATGACCTGGACTCTCAACCGCAACGAAATCAAGGAGATGCTCCACGGATGGAAGAACCCCATCGACGGCCAGCTCTACGACCTCGACGTGATGTATCCCGCCAGCACTTCAGGTTATCAGAACCGTCTGCAGGTAGGTGGCTCTATGAGCGACATCTGGGTACGCACACTCAAGACCGACGAGCACGGAGCCATCTATGTCGACTCTGACACCAAGACCGTAGAGGCCAGCCCCAACGGCAACCAGTATTATGCTTATGCCGGCAAGGCCACACCTAATTACAACCTCTCTTGGGGCAATAGCTTCAGCTGGAAGGGTCTCAACCTCAGCTTCCTCTTCACTTACCGCAATGGTGGCGTGGTAGTCTCTGAGACACAGGCCATCCTCGACTACTATGGCGCTTCCAAGGCTTCTCAGGATGCCCGCAACAACGGTGGTGCCATCGTCAATGGCAAGCCCATCCCCGCTCAGGCTTACTATCAGGTAGTGGGTAACCCCACCAAGACCATCGATGCCATGTACACCTACAGTGCTACCAACCTGCGTCTGCAGGAACTGAGCCTCGGCTATGATGTGCCAATCACCAAGTATGTCAACTGGATCAAGGGTCTCAACCTCTCATTTGTAGCCCACAACCTGTGGATGCTCTACAACAAGGCTCCATTTGATCCTGAACTTACATCCAACACAGGAACCTACTATCAGGGCGTAGACTACTTCATGCAGCCAAGCCTCCGCAACTTAGGTTTCTCTGTTAAAGTTAAATTCTAACAAGGAGATAATACACTATGAAATCAATCATCAAATATACATTGATAGGAGCCTTTACCATGAGCTTGGCTACAGCATGTACCAACTCGTTTGAGGATATCAATACCAATCCCAATGAGGCTCACGACAAAGATATGGAGAAAGACAACCTGAGCACAGGTGCCTTCTTCACCCAGATGCAGAACAATGTGGTGCTCTACAAGGACGGTGCCGGCAACGAGTCTTCTGACTATCAGGTCTGTCAGGGTCTCTCTCATGACCTCTATTCAGGCTATATCGGTCCGACCGGTACCTGGGCCAGCGGCTCTCACAACGGTACTTACAAGATGACATGGTATGAGCAGATGTTTACCAAGCCATTCTCTCGCGTCATGCCCGCATGGCAGAGTCTGGTAAAGGCAGCCGAGAAGGGCAACCAGCCCGAAATCAAGGCTCTGGCAGACATCATCAAGGTTGAGGCTATGCACCGTGTCACCGACACCTATGGCCCTATACCTTATATCAATTATGGTAGCGGTTCGCTGGGAACTGCCTTCGACAGCCAGCAGGAAGTGTACAAGAAGTTCTTTGCCGAGCTCGACGATGCCATCGACGTGCTCACTCCTCTGGCCAGCGCCGGTGCTACTCTGATGCAGGACTACGACAATGTCTATGACGGCAGTGTCAAGAACTGGGTCAAGTTTGCCAACACTCTGCGTCTGCGTCTTGCTATCCGTGTGGCTTATGCCGATGCAGCCCTCGCCAGAACCGAGGCTGAAAAATCCATCAACAATGTCATCGGCGTCATCGAGGCTGTAGACGAACACGCCGAACTGCTCCACAGCAAGCTCAACTACTATCATCCCAACTATGATATGCAGGAGACCTTCAATGCCGGTGAAATCCGTATGAGTGCAGCCATGGACTCTTACATGAATGGTTACAACGACCCCCGTCGTACCGCCTACTTCAAGACTGCTGCCGACGACGGTGGCTATCATGGTGTGCGCTGTGGTACGGGCAACATCAGCTCTAAGGTCAGTGCCTATGCCGGAGCCAAGATTTCCAAGCTCAATATCGACAAGACCACAACTCCTATCGTGTGGATGACAGCTGCCGAGAGCTACTTCCTCCGTGCCGAGGGCGCTCTGCGTGGCTGGAACATGGGTGGTACAGCCCAGCACTTCTATGAGGCTGGTGTGAAAATCTCTTTCCAGGAGGCTGGCGTCTCTGGCGCTGACAACTATCTCGCCAACGACGAACTGACTCCCGCTGCCTATGAAGACAAGACCGGCGACGGCAACGATGCCGCTTCTCCCAGTTCTATCACCATCGCTTGGGACGAGAGCGCTGGCTTTGAGAAGAACCTCGAGCGCATCATCACCCAGAAGTGGATAGCTATGTATCCCGATGGCCCTGAAGGATGGTCTGAATTCCGTCGTACAGGTTATCCCAAGCTGTTCCCCGTGGTACGCAATGACAGCAATGGCAAGATAAGCACCAGCGTACAGATACGCCGACTGCCTTATCCACAGTCAGAGTACACCACCAACAGCGCTGCTGTCAACTCAGCAGTAAGCGTACTCAACGGCGAGTCTAACAATGGTACCGGCGACAACGGTGGCACCACTCTCTGGTGGGACAAGAAGTCACATTAATATTAATAATGTATATTAAAGATAGAACCAATATGAAATTCAGAATATTTTTCAGCGCTGCCGTAGTAGCCTCTATGGTGTTTGGGGGTCTCACAAGCTGTGATACCGACACCGAGGCCAATACCGTTCAGGGTTTGAAGACCTATGACGAGCAATATTACAAGAATCTCCGTGCGTACAAGAAGAGCGACCACGAGATCTGCTATGTTTACTATCAGAACTGGGCACCTCTCGAGGGTGTGGAAGGTAGCAAGGACCCCGCCTCTTGGGGCGAGCGTCTCGTCGGACTGCCCGACTCGCTCGATATCTGCAACCTCTGGATAGGTATTCCTACCCCAGAGACCCATCCTGTGGCTTACGCTGATATGCGCTACTGCCAGGAGAAACTGGGTACACGCTTTGTGTTCCATGCCGATGCCTCTAACTGGAACCACGCCGTGTGGTATCGTGACGAGAATATGAATGTAGACCAGAACACCATCGTAGACCTGCGTGAAGACCGTAGCGAGGAAGCTCTGCGTGCCTATGCCCGATGGGCTGTCGATACCGTGGTAAAATGTGGTCTCGATGGCGTAGACTTCGACTACGAGGGATGGGACAGCAACTCTATGTACATCGTTGCCGATGAGTGCAACAAGTATTTCGGTCCCGAAGGCAAGTGGGCAGAGAAGCTGTTCATGATAGACTATTTCGGTAGGTCCCCCGGTGACAACTGCGAACCCTATTGCGACTACCTCATCAAGCAGGCATATAGCGGCCAGGGTGCTACCGGCATGGGCGCTCCCGCTGGCTGGCCCGAGGAGAAGCACCTCTACATCGAGGCGTTTCATCAGAAACCCGACGGAGGCATGATCTGGAACTATGCCCGCTGGGAGCCCGCAAAGGGTCATAAGGGCGGCGTAGGTAGCTACTCTACCCGTTTCAACTACAACCAGTCTAAGAATGGACAGCCCTATCAGGCTCTGCGTGAGGCCATTCAGATTATGAATCCCGCGTTGAATAAATAAATGTATCAACACTACAATAAACAGAAACAATAATGAATATCCAGTATAGTTTAATGTCGGCAGCCCTGCTGCTCATGGCAGGCGGTACAGTACTGACCGGCTGTAATGCTGAGGGCGACGACTTCGATTATGGCAAGAACGGACTTCTGGTAGTAGGTACCGAGGTTACTCCCGTTCAGAAATTTGTGGTTGAGGATACCCCTTCTTCGTATCCTATCTCTATCCAGGCAACCAGCAAGGTAGAAAGTGATGTTAAGGTTTCACTCGCCATCGATACTGCATTGGTATCGCAGTACAACCTTAAGAATGGTAGCTCTTACTATGGCATACCATTGGACTGTGTAGAACTCGAGAACAGCGAGGTAACCATCAAGGCTGGTAGCGCTGTATCTACAGCCACTGCTGTCAAGGTGGTAAGCACCGAGTCATTTGTCGAGGGACGCAGCTACATGATTCCTGTTACCATCAAGGCCGTATCTGGTGGCAATCTGGATGTCGTTGAGGCTTCGCGCACTCTCTTCATCCGCATCTCACGTGTGCTCAACTTCCACCATATGTCATACACCTCTACCGCTTCATCCAACTTCATCTTTGATGAGAGCAAGAAGGTAGACCTGGGCAACTACACCATCCAGTTCAAGTTCTATGCCAACGGCTTCGGATATGCCGGTAACATCCAGCGTGTGCTGGCTATCGAGGGTGCCAATGAGGAAATGGCCAATATGTTCCGCTTTGGTGAGTCTGGTTCTGCTGGTGGCGACATCCTCCAGTGGATTTATCCCGGTGGCGGTATGTTCTCTACCACTCACTTTGCTGCCCGTCGCTGGTATCTCGTGACCTGTACCTACAACGGCTCCGACTTCAATATGTATGTAGATGACAACCCCTCACCCGATGCCAATGCGTCTGTATCAGGCAAGTCTACTCCCTTCCAGCGTTTCGAGCTGGGTATGTCTTGGGGTAACTACTATGCCAGCCAGTACTTCAGCGGTCGTCTGGCTGAGATTCGTCTGTGGAACAAGGCCCTCTCTCCCAGCACCATCGCTACCACTCTCTGTGGCGTAGACCCCAACTCTGATGGTCTCGTGGCTTACTGGAAGATGAACCAGACAGAGGGCTATGTCATCAAGGACGTTTCTAACCACGGTTATGACATGGACTGGAAGAATACCGTGCGCGACAAGAACGAGAGCGGTAATCTCTCAGCTACAACCGATGCTTATCAGGGTATCTCTTGGGGCATAGACGAAAACAACAAGTGTTCTGAGTAATCAAAGGAGGATAGTAACAATGAAAAATATAATCAAATCAGCAGCCCTCGGTGTCTTGGCAGTAGCCGGCATCACGATGGCATCATGCTCGAGCGACACCGTATATGACGTGGTGGGCAATCCCAACAACCTCGTTTACTTCAAGGCTAACGCCAACAATACCTTTACAGGTACGGTTGCTCATACTCCGGTAGGTGACTTCGGTTCGCTCAAGGGCGAATTCCCTGTAAAAGTGCAGCGTGCCCCAAGCCAGAATTGCAAGGTATATGTAGTCTCAGATCCCAGCCTGGTTGAAGCCTACAATGCCGAGCATAACACTTCTTATGTTGCTCTTCCCGAGTCTGCCGTTACATTCGAGAACCAGAACGTCACGGTAGAAGCAGGAAAGACGGATGCAAGCGATACCGTGAAGGTAACTCTCAATGAGAGTGCTCTGGCTTCGCTCACCGAGAAGGCCTATATGATGGCTGTCAAGATAGGTTCTGCCGAGGGAGAACTTAAGGGCAGCGAGGAGCGTGGCGTAGGTTATCTCATCGTGAACACAGAGACCAAACTCGTCAAGGATATTTCTTCTAAAGATGACGTTGTAGGAACTCTCCTTACTGATTATACTGGTTGGAATGTTAAGTATGACAGCGGTGTAGATATTACCGCCAGCGAACTCTTTGATGGTGACCTGACCAATGGCGCTGGTCTCCGTGCCGACGGCAATGATGGCAAGACCAAGGTAGTCATCGTGGATATGGGCGGCAATAAGTCTGTCAGCGGTTTCCGATTCTCACGCTACTACAAGTCCTGGTATGGCGGATGGTGGTATGATGAGTACTATTTCTCTGCTGTCAAGATTGAGTTGAGCAAAGATGGTGTCAACTGGGATGAGGCTGGTACCGTCACAGAGAGCGAAATGCCCAAGAACGGAGGTTACCAGTACTGTTCGTTCTATGGTGGTGTGTCAGCACGCTACATACGCCTCTCTATTGAGAGTGGCTCTTCTTCAGTATCAAGTCTTGCCGAATTAGGCGTATATGTAGCCAACTGATAGATTAGCAAGAATACACCTAACGGGCTAATGACCGTTTGGGGTTCAATATTAAGGGGTGCCTGGCCGATATGAAGACCATGCACCCCTTTTATCAATGTCTCTCTGATTGTTCTGATTGTTGCTGCTGCAACTGTTTCTACCACCCAATCAGTAGCCCTCTATGGGCGCTTGAGTATCACTTTGCCTTTGTAGACTGTGTCGGCGGCGCTGTCGAGGTCGTCCAGCAGCTGCGCCTTGGCGGCGGGATAGGTGCCGCGTCGCAGGATGAGGGTGTTGGTCTGCTTGACGGTGTGCCCCTCTACGCTTACGGTCGATGTGAAGGAGCCTATCTCGTTGGTTATGCTTACCGGCTTGGGCGTGGCTTCTAACATACATCCCTCGGGCAGCGTCATCTCGATAATCTCCACGTTCTTGAAGCCTTGATCTATGTAGATCTCGTGCTTGCGGTCGCGCGCTATGTGGCTCGGGACGAAGTTGCCGTGCAGCGGGTTGATGGAGGCAAAGAGGCGGGCACGCGTGCTGGTGGCTATCTGCACCTGGTCGGCTTCGACCGAGGCTGAGATGAGAGGCAGTAGGCCACGCCCGCCCTCGCCCTTGCGGTAGCCCATCCTCGCCACAGCCCGCTTTATGTTGCCAAAGGGCAGACTGTAAGCCCTTGCAGCCGCATTGATGCGGTCTTTCTCGCTCTTCTTGAGCCAGCCATAGAGCCTGGTGTAGCGATGACAGCTATAGCTGTCGATGATGTTTATGCTGCCGGTGCCGTCGGGGCGGAAAACGGTCTTCACCTTGGTAGTGCGCAGATTGAGTGTATCGGCATAGTCGGGCAGGATGACTCTGTGTCCGCCCTTGTCGCTTATCTCTACCGCCTCGTGTCCCGCTATGTCGTCGTGGGTATAGCCCAGAGGTATCTCTGGGTTGGTACACTCCATCCATATCACCCCTTTGGAGGTGGGCACCTTGAGGATGACGTGGTTGAGCTGCTGGAAGTTGGGCAGGTCGATGAGCCTGTCATACTTGGTGCTGATGAGCGTATAGGTCGAAGCCACGCCCGCTTCTGCCAGCATGGCCTTCATCAGATTGGTCAGTGCCTTGCAGTCGCCGAAACCTTTGCGCCACACAAACTCGGCAGCCAGCGGGCGGTAGCCGCCGATACCCAGCTGGATGCTCACATAGCGGGTGTGGCGGCGCAGCAGGTTGTAGAGCACCCTCACCTTGTCCCAGTCGGTGGCACAGGTGTCGGTGAGTTCGTGTACCTTGGCCCGGGCATCGTCGGGCAGCACGTCCATGCCCTGGCAGAGGCTGTTGATCCACAGTCCAAACTCTTCCCACGACTTCATGCTGCCCTGTGTGCCGTAATAATCAAGTCTCTCTGGCACGAAGAGCACTTTGGGAATCTGCTGCAGCAGCGGTTTGCTGAACTCCTCATAGACTATCTCGCCCTGGTTGGCGAGCGTGAAAGTCCAGCGTTTCTTCCCCTTGGGCGTGGTGCTCTCCACGGGCTTCATGTCGGTGTCCATAGCCACATAGCGCAGATTCATCGATGCCGGGAAGTCTACCATGCAGGTAGCCTCCTTGACCTCGGTGTCATAGGCGGGTATGGGCAAGAAGGGCGGATAGCTTATGGTGTTGTCCGTGCGGTGGTAGGTCACGTCGGTGGTCACCACGATGGGGTAGAGAGGTAGGTCTATGCTCAGTTCCACGCTCTTCAGGTCGGTGACCATGTCTCCCGAGTATTCCGAATACTTCAGGTCGCCGGCTTTGTATTTCTTGTTGAACTTGCTGTTTACCCCTTCGACCACGCAGGCGAAACGTTCAATCTTCTCCGACTTGTCGAGCGTGGTGTAGAAGTTGGCCAGCTGGCTCATGGTCTCCTTGTATATCACCACCTCGGTGTGCTCGGTCATGCGGTATTCGCTCTGCGAGATTACGTCGATGTGCACTGTCTGCTTGCGTATCTGTGCTGTGGGTTCTGCCCATGCCGCGGCAGCCCATGCCGTGACTGCGGCGATAAGCGTGATTATTCTCATGGCTTCTTCTTTAGTACTATGAGGTCTTTGCTACGCTCCACGATGTTGGCGAAGAATGTCTTCACCTCGTCGTAGCGGTTGTTGGCAAAGAATACCTTGTTGATTTTGAAGATGGTGTTACACTTGATGACATTGTTGGCTACACCGCAGACGATGCGTGCCGTCATCTCGCGCCCCTGGGTAGCGATGTTCACGCTCTTGGGCAGTTCCTCTACCTCCCAACCCTCGGGGATGGTGATGGTGTAGAGGGTGCGCTCGGTATGGATGAAGGGAAACTCTATGGGCATCTGGCGGGTGGCGTCGGTGAACGGGTTGCTCTTGACCATGGGGTAGATGATGGGCGAGATGTAGATGTGGTCGTCTGTGGCTTCACCCTTGCGGGTAAAGGTGTAGTCCTCGCTCGCCTCGTCGCCAAACTCCTTGGCGTCGGTGGTCTTGTAGTCGGCTATACTGATGTTGAAGTCTTCCTCCTTGTCGGTCACATATTCCTTCTCGTCCTTGGCTTGCGCATAGTGGGAGCGGAACATATAGGCACCCGTACCTCGGTGTACGGCCTTGACCTTGCCCTTGAGTTCGCCGTTGACGTCTATCGCTGCCGTCACTACATTGCTTTCGGTGTCTTTGCCTATGAGCTGCAGGTCTACCCACTTCTCGCCCTCTTGCTTGCTCAGGATGCGCGCCTTGTTGACATACAGAGAGGGAGTGAACGCGTTGAGGAAGCCTTTCTCCGACGAGGCGTCGGCATACATCATCTTGCCTTCGCCCATGGGTATTCCCACCACAAAGGTGTTGAGTTTGTCCATGCTGGGGTAGGTCACGGGCAGCGTGCCGGTGTTGCGTAGGCGCATCACCACGGGCACCGCCTCGATGCCGGCGTCGCGCAGCATGTTGACCATTATCAGGTTGATGTCGGCGTTGGAGCCTGTGCCCGCCTTGGCGGTCTTCGCCATCGACTGTGGGCTCAACTCGAACGTCTCGTTCCACTTGAGGTGGCTGAAGAGCAGTCGCAGCACCGCTGCAGCACGTTGCTCTGTATCGGCTATCTTGTCTATGCCCTTCTCCTTGATTTCGTCACAGTAAGGGCTTTTGCTTCCAAACTTGCTGCCAAACCAGTCGGCCTTGCGCAGCATCTCGTCTATGCGCTCCCAGGTCTCTCCGAAGTCCTTGTAGCCCACATAGGGGAAGTTGGTGGCTGTGAGCTCGGCGGTGATGCGGGCCATGTAGTCTCTCTTGCACCACACGTAGTCGTCGCCTTTGACGGCAGGCATGTTGTTGCCCACATAGACATAGTTCTTGCTGGTGGTCTGTATCACGTCACTGCGCGCTACGAGCCCATCGCCCAGGATGGGTTGCAGCAGACCAGGTCCGCGCAGTTCATACCTGAACAGCAGCCACTCGGGAATGATGGATGTATATCTTGCGTGTACCACGGGTATGGGTTGTTGGGCGTTCCAGTCGTCCATCTGGTAGTAGAGGTCGCTGCTCACGTTGTATTCGTACTCGATGACCGACCCTACCTTGGCCTGGGGGATGGTAAACTTGACGCGGTCGTGGTATTCGTCGAGCTTCTCTGTGAATATCATGTCGCTCTTCATCTTGGTCTTGACCACCTTGCCGTTCTCGAGGTTTACGGCGACTGCCTTGATGCCGAAAATCTTCTCATGGCCCTTGGCGCCCTGGCTGTTGTAGAGCACGTGGTCTACGTTGGCATAGTCCTTGCCGGCGTCCTTGAGTATCTTGATGCGGAAGCGGTTGGTGGTGACTTCGGTGATGTCGCCGCCGTCGAGGCGAAAGCCCACATCGCGCAGGTTGAGCAGCACCACGGCTGCCGCCGATGAGTCTTTGTCGTAGGTGGTCATCTTCAGTTCTTCCATGGTGGGTTCGCCGAATTTGAACTTGGGCAGGCTCTGGCCCCAGGCAGCCACCGACATCAACAGGGCGGCTGTGAGCATGATGATTACAGGTTTTCTGGTCATAGTAGAATGATTTGCGTTAGATGATATTTTGCAAAGATAGTGCAAACCGAACGCCATAAGCTTGCTTGATGGCTGAGGTGCAGCCTATCTTATGCAAAGATAGTGCAAACCGAACGCCATAAGCTCGCTTAATGGCCGAGGTGCAGCCTATCTTATGCAAAGATAGTGCAAACCGTCGTACCGACCAAGCCCATGGCGATATTTCTTACGTTTTTGCTCGATTTTTGTTGACATTCTGTCGGTGAGGGCAGGGCTGTGGCAGTCCATCTGTGCATCCCGGAAGAAAAAGGACTGATTTCCTTTTGTTCTTCACGCCGTTTGTGCTAACTTTGTAGCATAAAACCTAAAGATATGAAGATAAGTATAAAGAAAGCATTGGTCTGCTGCCTGTTGTTTGCCGGCGCTACGGCTATGGCACAGCAGCCCGCCATCATTCCCGTACCCGACCAGATGACGGTGGGCACAGGAGCGTGGACCATCAAGAAGAGTGCAACCATCGGTTGCGACAATGCACAGCTGCGGCCTGCCGCCGAGTATCTCAGCCAGATGCTCAGCCGCGCCACGGGCTATCGCTTTGCCGTCAAAAATGGCAAGGGCGACATCCGCCTTACCCTTGCCAATGAGGGCAATGCCGGTGCCTATCGCCTCAGCGTCACCGGCAAGGGAGTGACCATCGAGGGCGACACCTACCGTGGCGTCATCAACGCCATAGCCACCCTGCGCCAGCTGCTGCCCGACGACATCGAGTCACAGCAGGTGGTGGCACGCACGTGGACGGTGCCCTGTGTGACCACCCCCGACGCGCCACGCTTCGAGTGGCGTGGCATGGAGCTCGACTGCTCCCGCCACTTCTTTACCGTCGACGAGGTCTACAAGCTGCTTGACGTGCTGGCGCTCTACAAGATAGACAAGATGCACTGGCACCTCACCGACGACCAGGGATGGCGCATCGAGATTAAGCGCTATCCACTCCTCACCGAGCGTGGTGCATGGCGCATCTACAACAACCAGGATACCGTGTGCATGAAGCGTGCCGCCGAGGAAGATGCACCCGACCTGCAGGTTCCTGTTGCCCGTACGCGCCGCGATGATAAGGGACGCACCCTCTATGGTGGCTTCTACACCCAGCAGCAGGTGCGCGACATCGTGGCTTATGCCCAGGTGCGTGGCATCGAGATTATCCCCGAGATAGATATGCCCGGCCACAGCCTGATGGCCATCGACAACTACGACGGACTGTCGTGCTTCAAGCAGACGGGATGGGGCAAGCTCTTCACCACGCCTATGTGCCCGGGCAAGGACACCATGCTCGAGTTCTGCAAGAACGTGTGGAGCGAGGTCTTCGACCTCTTTCCATCGCGCTACGTACACATCGGCGGCGACGAGGTCGACATGAAAAACTGGAAGACCTGCCCCGACTGCCAGAAGCGTATGAAGGACCATCACCTCACGACCGAGCCACAGCTGCAGGCATGGTTCAACCACTATATGGAGGACTTCTTCACCGCCCACGGCAAGACCATGATAGGCTGGGACGAGATTATCGCCGGCGGACTTACCGCCAACTCGGCCGTGATGTGGTGGCGCTCATGGGCTGCCGACTCGCCCAAGCAGACCACCTCGCATGGCAATGCGCTGATATGCTCGCCCAACTCCGAGTTCTACATCGACTATCAGGAAGACCGCAACTCCATCCCCGCCATCTACCGCTTTGACCCCGTCAAGGGACTCGACGCCAAGGAGCAGCAGCTGGTGCTGGGTGTGCAGGCCAACCTCTGGACCGAATGGGTGCCCACGATGAACCGCGTGTGGTATCAGGCGTTCCCACGTGTGATAGCCACCGCCGAGCTGGGATGGAGCAAGCCCCAGACCATGAATATCGACAACTTCACCAGCCGCCTCGTCGCCCATCTGCCCCGTCTGCAGAAGATGGGTGTCACCTATCGCATACCCGACCTCACTGGCTTCTATAATGTCAATGTCTTCACCGACAAGGGCGTGGTCGATGTCAAGTGTGCCGACCCCTCGGCCACCATACGCTACACCACCGACGGTAGCATACCCGGCGTCAACGCACAGCTCTATGCCGGACCGATGACCATCACCGAGACCACGCATTTCACCTTCCGCACCTTCGGCCCCGACAACCGCAAGGGTGATATGGTGAAGTGCAGCTATGTCAAGGAAGACCTGGCACCGGCTGTGACTGCCGACAGTCTGAAGGAAGGACTGCAGGTGGCATGGCACGACTACGACGGACGCGACTGTGCCGGCATAGACCAGGCTGCGCTCAACGGCACCTATGTTACCACCGGCATCCAGATACCCGCCGAGGCAAAGGGCAATATCGGACTTATCTTCAACGGATATATCGACATCCCCGCCGACGGCATCTATACCTTCGTCCTGCTCTCTGACGACGGCAGCTATCTGAAGATAGACGATACGATGGTAGCAGACAATGATGGCGAGCACAGCCCGCGCGAAATCATCGGCCAGCACGCCATGCGCCGCGGTCTCCACCCTATCTATGCCCGCTACTTCGACCACAACGGTGGTCAGCTGCGTCTGCGCGTCATGGACGACAAGGGCAACGATGTCCAGGTGCGTTTCTGCCACTAAGGCTTACCTTATTATATAGTACAGGCGCCACGTGACGCCCGTTACTACCGACTCCATTGTCCGCAATGCCATCACCCCAGGCATTGCGGATATTTTTTTGATGCCTTGTGGTGAGGGAGGCATGTGGCGTGGTGGTCCCCCGTATCGTGGGCAGCGCCCTACGTTCCCGTTTTGCCAGCCTCCCGATTTCCCCGCGCTCCATCCCCTTCGTGCGGAGGCGTCCTATAGCCATTGTAAACCATGTGTTTGGAAGCACCGTGATTGTCATCGTCGGCTCGTATCATAAGATACGTGACCTCGTGCCTTATGATACGCGGGCTCGTAACAAATGACGCGCGGCCTCGTACCTATTGATACGAGCCACCAACTGTGGTTAGCGTGGCGGTGTGCGTGGTTGGCGCGGCGATGTGTTTGGTTGGCATGGCGGCGTGCGTGGTTGGTGCGGCGGTGTGCGTGGTCGATGCGGCGGTGTAATTGGTTGACAGCCGGAAAGCACCCTGCAGCAACTCTGTAGGAGTTGCGATTTCATAGCCCAGGGTTGCGGGCGAAGCACGCTACCCTGGGTAGCTGCCCCACTAATGTGGCAACGCTGTAAGTGTTGCGATTAGCCGTAGGCGTTACCTCAATTGATATGCTCGCCCTTCTTGCTGTGGTTAACGCTTCGCTAATCGCAACTCCTATAGAGTTGCTACACCTTATTATATATATACCCAGGGTAGAGGCGCTGCGCACCTCAACCCTGGGCTGGGGAAACGCAACTCCTACAGAGTTGCCGCTGCTTGCGGGCTGCTTGCGCTGCGCCGTCGCAATTAGATGCAAAAAGCCCGTCATCTTCGCTTGGGTTGCGATGATGGCGGGCTTGAAGGATATTGGGGGCAGTTTACTTCACGGGAACGAGCCAGAAGGTTACGCTGTAGTCGCCATACTTGAGGCGATACTCGGGCTGGGCTTCAGCCGCGCGTGACCATGAGTCTACACCACCCACTCCGGCTTGCTTCTTGTCGATGCACAGCTCGGTATACTTGGACTTGGGCAACTGGGCAGCGTGGCGCTGCTTCTTCTTGTCGCCCTCGTCGAGGTCGGAGATGTTGAAGTGGAGTGCAGAGGCAGAGAAGGGAGCGTCGGCCACAATCTTCAGACCCTTGCCCTCAGTGGTAGTCTGGTTCCACCAGCGTATGCCGGTCTTTGTACCGGTCTCCTGCGGACGTATGTAGGGATAGAATTGCTCGTCGGCGGTCTGAGTATAGATGCCAAGACGCTGAGAAGAGCAGCGGTCGATATAGTTCTCGTTGGGGCCGAGGCCATAGAAGTGGCTCTGGTCCATCTGGTACGGCATGTCGAGCTTCATACCGAAGCGCATGAGGTTGCCCACCTCTGCACCGGGAGTGGCCTTGAAGTCCTGAGTAACGCGTATCTGTCCGTCGGCACCAATGAGGTAAGACAGAGTAAGTGTTCCCTTGACCTCGGGCATATCATAAACGACCTTAACCGAAGCTGAGTTCTTGCCCTTCTCGACCTCGGTAGACTTGAGGTTGATGACGGGGTTGCGCCAAACCACGTAGCGACGCTGCAGGTTGGCACCCATATCGTTGTCAGTCACTGCACGCCAGAAGTTGGGCTTCAGCATACCGCCCTCGCCGAGCATAGACACGCCATCGACCTCGTAGCAGTTGATGTAGCTGGTGGCGGGGTCGAACTCTACCACGAAGTTGCTGCCCTGAACGCGCAGAGGAGCACCCTTCTTGTTGGCTACCTTGACCTTGCCCTTGGCTGTGCCGATGAGTCCGTCGGCGTTGAGCTCGGGCTTGGCGTCCTTCTCGGCGATGGCTATCTGGGCGTAAGCCATGGTCTGTCCCTTGGCGATGAGAGGTTCGGCAGTCTTGGTCTTGAAGTCGATGTTGAGCATCACCTCGGCATTGGCGTCGATACCGTCGAGCTTGTAGGGCAGAGTGTAAACCACCTTCTGCTGGGGAGCCACATCGAGGTTGGCTATCTCGCCCTGCTGTACGGCCTTGCCATCGGCGAGGAGAGTCCAGCACAGCTTGTAGTTGTCGATGTTGCGGAAGAAGTTCTCATTGTAAACCTCTATCTTGCCAGCCTTGGCGTCGATGGCCTTTGCCCATACGTTCTGATACTGGTAACCAACCTCGTAGGCATGAGGATTGAGTTTGCGGTCGGGGCTGATGAAGCCATTGTTGTTGAAGTTCTTGTCATCATTGCTGTCCCAGTCGTTGTAGTCGCCGGCATAGGCAAAGATTTCCACACCGTTGGCGTCTTTCTTGCGGAGAGCCTGGTCTACGAAGTCCCAGATGAAACCACCCTGGTACTTGGGGTACTTGCGGATGATGTCCCAGTACTCCTTGAAGTTGCCCTGGCTGTTGCCCATAGCGTGGGCATACTCGCACTGGAAGAAAGGCTTCTTGGCCTTCTCGTCGGTGCGCTTGCAGTACTCCTCACTCTCCTTCAGGCCGAGGTACATGGGGCAGTAGAAGTCGGAGTCGGAGTTCCAGCGGCCGCGCTCCCAATGTATGGGACGGCTGGGGTCGAACTCCTTGACCCATTTATAGGCATTCTCGAAGTTCACACTCTCTGCCGTCTCGTTGCCGAGTGACCAGATAATGACGCTGGGATGGTTGAAATACATGTGTACGTTATGCTCATTGCGCTCCATTATCTGTTTGGCGTACTCGGGCTTACGAGAGAAAGCGGTCTCTTCGTAGCCAAGACCGTGGCTCTCCTGATTGGCCTCGGCGAGGACATAGATACCGTACTCGTCGCAGAGGTCGTAGAAGCGGGGGTCAGAAGGATAGTGACAGGTGCGGACAGCATTGATGTTGAGCTGCTTCATAATCTTGATGTCCTGCAACATGCGCTCCACGCTTACCACGTAGCCGCCGTCGGGGTCAATCTCGTGACGGTTGGCGCCCTTGAGGAGAATGGGCTGGCCATTGACCAGCATCTGCGAGTTCTTGATTTCTATCTTGCGGAAGCCCACCTTCTGGGTGAGGACCTCTGTCACCTTGTCGCCGTTCTTGACTGTGGCCACGAGGGTGAAAAGGTAAGGAGTCTCGGCAGTCCACTTCTTGACATTGCGCAGCGAGAAGCGGATGGTGCCGTAGGCGTGGCGCTTGAAGTCGGCAGTGCTCTTGGCCACGGTGATGCCGTTGGCGTTGAGCAGCTCGAAGTCGATGACAGGGCGTCCGGTCACGTCGACCTTCACCTCGAGGGTACCGTCCTTGTAGTCATTGATGAGGTCGGGGGTAATTCTGAGGTCGTCGATATGCACTCCGGCGTCGCGGGCGTAAAGGTAGCTCTCGCGGGCCACACCGCTGAGGCGCCAGAAGTCCTGGTCTTCGGAGTAAGAACCGTCACACCAGCGGAATGTCTGGAATGAAATGAGGTTGTCACCCTTATGGATGTAAGGGGTAATGTCGAACTCGGCAGCCACCTTGGAGTCCTCGCTGTAGCCCACGAAGCGTCCGTTGACATAGAGGTACATGTTGGAAGTGACAGAGCCGAAGTGGGCTATCACCTGCTTGCCGTCCCAGTTGGCGGGGATAGTGATGATGCGGCGGTATGAACCCACGTGGTTGCGCTCGTTGGGGGTATAGGGCGGGTTGTTCTTGAAATGACCGCGCCAGACATATCCCACGTTGATATAGGCAGGGTCGCCATATCCCTGGAGCTCCCACATGCCGGGAACGTTGATTTCGCCCCATGTGCTGTCGTCGAGGTCGGTCTTGTAGAAGTCGGTAGGACGCTGGTCGGCGTTCTCTACAAACTTGAACTTCCACTTGCCGTCGAGCGAGAGGAAATTGGACGACTCGGTCTTGGCGCCCTTGAGCGCCAGGTCACGGTTCTCATACGCGAAGAACTGGGTGTGCAATGGGAAACGGTTTACCGCGTTTACCTGCAAGTCTTGCCATTCAGTGAAAGTGGGCGTCACATCGGCCGCCGACACTGAAAGTGTTGCTGCAAGTGCCAATAAAAGGAATGAATTTCTCATGTAATTATTGTTAATTTAATGATAATGCATAGGTAGACATGGCAAAGATAAGCAAAAACAATGGTAACTTTGCACATAAATGGCTTAAAAATGCAAAATCCCTATATTAAACAGTACCCCGACCTCATGGACGGGAAGAAAATCATGTATATTCATGGTTTTATGTCATCAGCACAGAGCGGAACGGTATCAATCCTGCAGACACTGTTACCCAATGCGACGGTGGTGGCGGACGACATTCCGCTGGACCCGGTCGAGGCGGTGACGATGTTGCAGGAAATGGCTCGCCGGGAGAACCCCGACCTCATCATCGGTACCTCGATGGGCGGCATGTATGCCGAGATGCTGCACGGCTATGACCGCATACTGGTCAACCCCGCACTGGAGATGGGGCAGACCATGCAGAAGAGCAACATGATGGGCAAACAGGTGTTTCAGAATCCACGTCGGGACGGCGTGCAGGAGGTGGTGGTGACCAAGGCTCTGGTCAAGGAGTATGCCGACATTACCACCCGCTGCTTTGCGGCAGTCGATGCCGACGAGCAACGGCGTGTCTATGGTCTCTTTGGCGACAAGGACCCGGTGGTGCATACCTTCGACCTCTTCCACAGCCATTATCCTCAGGCTATCCGCTTCCACGGCGAGCACCGACTGATAGAAAAGGTGGTGCACAGGTATCTGATACCGGTGATAAGGTGGATAGACGACCGGCAGGAGGGCCGCACGCGTCCCGTGGTGCTGATAGACAGTTCGACCATGAGAGACAGCTATCTCAACGCGACATCAAGCATGCACAAGGCGTTTGAGATGCTCATCGAGAAATACGATGTAAGGATAGTGGCGCCGGCTCCCACCGACCACCCCGAACAGATAACCGAGATGGGAGCATGGATAGAAGACGCGCTCTCGGCTCCGGCGTGGAACAGGGTAATCTATACCAACGACCCGCAGCTCATCTGTGCCGACTACCTGATAAGCGACCGCGATGTGGACGACTTTATGGGTACCGTCATCCGTTGGGGCAGCGACAAGTTCAAGACCTGGGAAGAAATCATCGGTTATTTCGAACTGCTGGGTGGCCAGTAGCGGGGTAGGGGCGAATTGGGAGTCCGTGTCATTCATCAGTCTTCTGCAGCGCTTGGCGTATATCGTCCTTGTCGCTGGTGAAGACATGGTTGAAGGCACCCACCGAGACCACGCGGGTGGTTCCGTCGAAGGTAATGCGGCCTACGCTGAACAGCAGATAGTTGCTTACCTCCAGCGAATTGTCCAGATAGACTTCTGCCACTTTGCTCACGAAGAGCGAACCTAAAAAGCCCATCACGATATTGTCGTCATGACGTTGGGAAAGGGTCTCGTTCACATAGCCCGAGACCGCAGAACGGATGGCCTCGGTATGGGCTTTCTTGTCGGGACAGGTAAGCGCCATCAGCAAGATGACAAATAGGGTGATGACCAGGGCAAATATCTTTTTCATCATAATCTTGATATGTTTAAGGGTTGGTTCTCTCCAGACTGAGCTGAGCCAGATAGTCGTAGTGGTCGCCTTCGGCCACGAGCCGACAGTCGAGCCCCGCCTCACGGGCTGCGGCGCTGAGCAGCGGATAGTCGACATAGAGCCAGTCGAACGGTAGGCCCTCGACACGGTCATACCGCATCTGATAGTCGACCTCTCCATAGTATTTGCCGGACAGGTCGATGTCCATACCACCATCTTCATCCTGATAGACATAACTCAGGTCGCTCGAGTCGATAAGTATCTGCCCGCCCGGGGCAAGCAGACTCGCCACGCGACGCAACAGCCCGCCCAGTCCGCTCATCTTGCCGGCTATGCCCGTACCGTTCATCAGCATGAGTATGGTGTCGAAACCTCCGCCGAGGCGTGGGTCGAAGAGGTTGATGCACTCCACATCGGCGATGCCGCGCCGGCGCATGGCCTCACAACTCAGGGGCGACACGTCGATAGCCTTGACGCTCACACCGCGCTGCTGCAGCGCCAGGGCGTGGCATCCGGCTCCGGCGCCCACATCGAGCGTGGTGCCGCTGGTCATCTCCAGCGCCTTTAGTTCCAACGGCGGCATGCTGTCGGTAGTGCGGAAGAGATAGTCTACCGGCATCTCGTCGTCGTCAAACATCGACGACATCACGGTGAGCGTCTTGGCACGGCCCGTGGTGAGATAGTCGAGAATGGCTGCGCCCATAGGGTCGCGCTTGGGGTCGAGGGTTTGGGTATCGATGGTCATCAGGATGGTATAAAAATCGGCATACCGGCTGCGATGCACTCTGCCGCCGATATGCCTTGTCATGAAAAATTCTATCTTTATGGATGCGATTAGAGAATACGACCTACGATGCGGAAGTTGAGCACGGGATAAACTGTAGCCTTACTCAGATACTTCAGCACTTCGCCGGTATCGCTGTTGGTGTCGGCCTTGGTCAGCTTGTGGTCGCGCAGATAAACCTCGGGGGTACCCCAAAACTGCACACCCATGTCGAAGTTGAAGGCGAAGCGATGCTTGGCGGGAACTGCACGGCCGAAGCCTACGCCCAGATAAGGACGGAAGGCGGCAACCTTGAGTGTAGCGTCTACGTTACCACGCTCATCGGGGGTAAGCAGGTAGTCGCCCAGGTCAAGACCAATCTTCTGGCCGTCGGGGAGAGAGGCGTTGAGTCTGTTGATATCCATCAGCACGCCGTCCTTGGTATTCTTTAGGGTAATTATCTTGTCGGAACCCAGGTAGGCACCTGCGGTAACGTGGAATGCACTCGTCTTGAATGGGTAGACATCGAAGAGCAGATGGCCGGTGGTGAGCGACGACTTGCCTTCCACCTCGAAAGAGCGGGGGCCATTATAACTTGCTGGGATTTCACCGTCGAGGTCGAGGTCGGTCTTGACCTTAATCTGCGGGAAGATGTTTACACCACCGCGTACGGTCACGTAGGGAGTGATGGGGGCTGCAGCCTCGATGCTGATACCGGTAAGGCCGACACCGACGCCCACACTGAGATGGTTGAAGATTCCATGGTCATCTACTGCACTTTCCTGGGCTGAGAGTTGGCTGAAGCTCATCATCGCCATAGCCAACAGTAGCATAACTTTTCTCATAGTTAATTTAGTTTTAGTTTATGTTAATATAATGTTGATGATTGCAAATATAATAAAAATCTCTTTACCCACCGCAGTTTATGATAAAAAAATGAGAAACAGCCGTGATTTTGTTACCGTTTACTACGCGTAAGCCCTATAAACCCTGCTCAGCGGCCACTTTTGCTACAATGATTCTGAAGATTATCCACAGAAAAGGCTGGACCCCGCGAGTGGAATCCAGCCTGCTTTATAGTATGATAACCGATGTCGCCAGCGTCGCCTCGATAATGACAAGGCTCCCGGAAACATCCGGTTACATCTTCTCCTTTATTTCCTGAATCGTCATGTCCACCACCTCAGCCACCTCTTCAGCCTCTATGCCGCGGCGCAGCATCTTGCGGGCTATCTCGACCTTCCTGCGCTTAATGCCTTCAGCCAAGCCCTTGGCATAGCCTTCAGCATAGCCATCCTTCTTGGCAGTGTTGATGGCGTTGATGATGTCGCAATCGGTATACATCTGTCTACAATATCTTCTTTATCTCCTGAACCGTCATATCCATCAGCTCAGCTACCTCTTCGACAGCCATGCCTCGCTGCAGCATCTTGCGGGCTATCTCGACCGTCTTGAACTCAATGCCCTCTGCGCGTCCTTCTGCAAAACTATCCTTCTTGGCAGTGTTGATGGCGTTGATGATGTCGCGATAGGCATTCACACTATCCTCGTACAGCATCCTGTCCTGCGCATTGAACTTGGAAACTTCAGCCTGTTCAAACAGCCTTGTGAACACACGCTCCTGAAGGGCAGCGGGGCGCTCCATGAGCACAGAGAGGTTCTTGAGCACAAACATCCACTTGTCGTACATCGTGACGAGCTGGTCTTCGGTCTTGTCAAACTTAGGAATCTCTACATATATATAAGTGAGCTTGTCATAGAACACCTTCTTGGTGTTGACCTCCATAAGTTTAACCTCATGATGCCAATGCTGCGCTTCCTCCAGACCTTCTGCGAAATTGAAATTCAGCAAACCGATGGTATAAACCGAACTGAGATGGAAGTCCCAGTTACCTCCACGCTGAGCCTGCTCACGGATAGGGAAGGTGGAGTAATAGATGGTGCGGTCTTTGAAGAGCTCCTGATACACATTCTGCATCTCGACGATAAACTTCTCGCCCTTCTGGTTCTCGCAATAGACATCAAAGATGGCGCGCCGGGCATCAGCACGGTCGCCCAACTGCTCAGAGTTGAGGTAAGTCACATCCTTAACATCCTGTTCGCCACGAAACAATGCGTTGAGGAAACTTATCAGCAACTCCTTGTTGAACTCGGAGCCGAAAAGGCGTTTGAAACCGAAATCAGTATGCGGGTTGATGTATCTTTCTGTCATAACAATATATTGAGAAACAATGACTATATCTGCAAAGTTAAGAAATAAAATCAGAAACGTAACTGTTTTGTCAGTTTTTTTCGTCATCCATAACAAATAAACGATAGTTCGCGTGGCGGCGGGACAACTCCTCTGCAACCAAAAAAGCCAATATCCTCTGCCAGTGGCGGATATTGGCTTGTAGGGGTCAATACTCAGTCTTGCTGTCGCTCTCTCTCCATGCCTCAAAGGCTTTCTTGGCCTCATCGGGCAGCAGGATGCGCATGGGTTTGTGGCGGTCTGCCGGAGCGAGGGCTATCTCCTGATAGATGAAGTCGTCGTCGAAACCTATTGCGGCAGCGTCCTTGCGGTCGTTGGCATAGTAGATGTGGTCCAGATGTGCCCAATAGATGGCACCGAGACACATGGGGCAAGGCTCGCATGAGGTGTAGATGTCGCAACCACTGAGGTCAAAGGTACCGAGACGCAGCGAGGCGGCGCGGATGGCACTGACCTCGGCATGGGCGGTAGGGTCGTTGTCGAGGGTCACACGGTTGGAAGCCTCGGCCACCACCACGCCGTCGCGGGCTATCACGGCGCCGAAGGGGCCGCCGCCTTTGCGCACGCTCTCTTCGCTCAGGGCGATGGCGCGTCTCATCAGTTCTTCTTTCGTCATAATCGTTCTTGTTATTATTGTTTTCTGCACAAACTTATTCATTTTTTTTGAATTCCCCAAATAATGTGTGTTAAATATCCATCATAGTCCCGCTGCGCGCATTACCAGACTCCACGGCAGAGACCATAACCGCAGCCGTCATACACCCGCTTCGGACAAAACAAAACCGCAATGCCCTGGTGTGGACATTGCGGTCGGGAGTGTCGTGTATGGTTGCGGGGTCAGAAACGGCCCTGGTCTTCGAGATAACTGTCCTTGAACCCGAGGAAGTAGAGCACTCCGTCGAGTCCAATCGTATTGATGCTCTGCTCAGCGCTTGCCACCACGCGTGGCTTGGCATGGAAGGCTATACCCAGACCGGCTTCGCTGAGCATGGGCAGGTCGTTGGCACCGTCGCCCACGGCGATGGTCTGCGCCAGGTTTACCTTCTCCACTTGTGCGATGAGCTTCAGCAGTTCGGCCTTGCGTGTACCGTCTACTATCTCTCCCACATAGCGTCCGGTGAGCTTGTTGTTATCGTCTATCTCCAGCTCGTTGGCGTAGACATAGTCAATTCCGTATCTGCGCTGGAGGTATTCGCCGAAGTATGTGAAACCACCGCTGAGGATGGCTATCTTGTATCCACATCTCTTGAGTACCGACATGAGACGGTCGGCGCCCTCGGTGATAGGCATCTTCTCGGCTATTTCCTGCATCACGCTTGCGTCGAGGCCCTTGAGCAGTGCCACGCGTCGGGTGAAGCTCTCCTTGAAGTCTATCTCGCCCCTCATGGCGCTCTCGGTGATGGCGCGCACCTTGTCGCCCACTCCGGCGCGGTCGGCCAGCTCGTCTATGCACTCGGTCTGTATCAGCGTCGAGTCCATATCAAAGCATATCAGTCGGCGCATGCGTCTGTACATGTTGTCCTTTTGGAATGAGAAGTCTATACCCATGTCTGCCGACATGTGCATGAGGTCTCCCTGCATTTCCTTTTGGTCTCGGGGCGTGCCACGCAGCGAGAACTCGATGCAGGCCCTCACGTTGCGGTTGGTCTTCTTGATGCTCTGGCGTCCAGTGAGGCGCAGTATCGAGTCGATGTTGAGCCCCTGCTGCGCGATGATTTTGGTGGCTGAGGCAATCTGCTCTGCGGTGAGCGTCTTGCCTATCAGGGTGAGGATGTAGCGGTTCTTGCCCTGCTTGTTGACCCATGCCTCGTACTCGTCGTCGCCTATGGGGGTGAAGGCTATTTGCACCTGCAGTTCGGTAGCCTTGAAGAGCAGTTCCTTCATCACCTGTCCCGACTGGCGCTCGTCTATACGGATGAGGATGCCAAGTGAGAGAGTGGCGTGGATGTCTGCCTGACCGATGTCGAGTATCTGGGCCTTGTGGCGTGCCAGTATCTCTGTGACCATCGCGGTGAGTCCCGGGCGGTCTTGACCGGTAATGTTTACCAGTATCTGTTCAAATTTCTTGTTGTCTTGTTCCATTCTTTGTGTATCTTGATGCACAGGTTGCAAAAGTACTTGTTTTCCTGCTGACTTACAAATTTATGCGCCTAAATCTTTCCTCACTTGTGGCGTACGCGGTTGAGTATGCGTGGGAACATACGGCGCAGACGCATCAGGTATTCGCCTGTCTTGCTTCCGCCTACCACCATTGTCACAGCCGCGATGATGAGCGTCAGACCCACCATGTCGCGCGGGGTGAGGGTCTCGCCGAAGACGAGCACGCCGAAGATGATGGCTGTCACGGGCTCCAGCGCTCCCAGTATGGCGGTGGGCGTAGAGCCAATGCGCTGGATGGCAGCCGTGGTGCAGAGGAAGGAGATGGCGGTGGGGAAGAGCGCCAGCGCCACCACGTCGGCCCACATATACCACTGGCTGGTGGCGGGCATGGTGAAGGGCGTGCCGGTGGCAAAGCGTCCGGCAAAGATTACAGCGCCGAACACCAGCACGTAGAAGGTAATCTTGAGCGTGGGGATCTCGCTCAGCATGGGGCGGTTGGCGCCCACGATGTATATGGCGTAGCTCAGCGACGATGCCATGACCAGAAGCGTGCCCACCAGACTCAGTGTGTCGCCGTCGCTGCCACGATAGAGCAGCCCTATTCCGCTCAGAGCCATCACGATGCAGAGGATGGTGGTGATGGTGAGCCGCTCCTTGAAGAAGAGTGCCATGATGACCGCCACCATGATGGGGTAGACGAAGAGCAGCGTTGAGGCTATGCCTGCCGCCATGTGGTTGTAGCTCTCAAAGAGGGTGAGCGACGAGAGGGCCATTATCAGACCCATCGCCACGAGTGGCAGTATCTGGTGCCGGCGTAGTCCGAAACCGCGTCCGCGCATCATCAGCATAGCTGCCAGCATAGGTATGGCGGTCATATAGCGGAAGAAAAGAACCGATTCGGGGTTCATACCTATTTTATATAGGGGCAGGGCGAAGAGGGGATTGGTTCCGTAACTTGCGGCTGCGATGGCAGCCAGAATATAACCTTTAGTAGTGTTGCTAAGCATAGAGATATCTGTTGTGTAGCAGCCCGCAACCGTAGCGGCAGCTCTGTTTGACGGTGCAAAGGTACTAATAATCTATCCATGCCACGCCATGACTGCCCACTTTTTTTATCCCCGTCTGCCAATTGTCTGTATTCCAGTCATGCGAGGACCGTGCGGCCACCACAATCGTTTGTGGCAAAGCCTCTGCGATATGGTCTCTGCCGATTATCCTTGTTCCCACGACCGGGCTACTCTTCTTGCGGCTCGGCATATCCCTCCCTGCTGCGTATATGGTCCAGGAGTTTTGCGAAGAGCGCGTTCTGGCGCAGCGTATGTTCGTGTCCGGTAATGATGAGCTGCTTGCGGGCACGCGTGAGCGCCACGTTGAGCTTGCGGTCTATCACCAGGCCGTCTTCCTCCATGCAGTTGGCGGTGAGGAAGTCCAGCTGGTAGGCGTGCTGGATGGTAAACGAGTAGACGATAACATCGCGCTGCGACCCCTGATACCGTTCTACGGTGTCGATGGATATGCGGGTGAGCGGCTCGATGCCCATCTGCTCAATCTCGCGACGTATCATGGCTATCTGGTTGCGGTAGGGCACGATGACGCCCACCGTGCGGTCGGGGTCGAAGTCCTTGCCACAGTAGGAGTATATCCGCCCGACTATCCGGGCTACTATCCTCGCCTCTACGGGGTTGACCTTGTCTGACTGGGTGGGCGAGAGATTGCCGGCCGAGGGGAAGTAGAGCAGGCGGTGATGGTGGAGAAGCGTGTCGAGACCGTCGGCGGCGTGGGGCAGTGGCGTGGGGTAGATGACGTCGGTCTGCTGGTGGGGCAGGGGCACACACTCCAGCTGCTCGCGACGGTAGAACATCTCGTTGGGGAAACTTGCGATGTCGGGGTGCATGCGTCCCTGACGTCGCAGGATGCCCACAAACTGCGTGCGACCCAATGCCATCTCGCGGCGGTAAAGCCGCTCGAAGAGCGAGTTGCGGCAGTCGGTGAGATGGATGGCTGTGAGCAGCGGGTCGGTGGTCTGCGACAGCGCGGCGGGCTGCTGCACCACTGCCGGCAGCTGCTTGTAGTCGCCCACCATGACAAACTTGTCGATATGGGTGAGCAGCCCCATCAGCGAAGGCTCGAGTATCTGGCTGGCCTCGTCGATGATGGCCAGGGAGAAGCGGCGCAGCGTGAAGAGGGGCGTGCGGCTCTGCAGCGTGGTGGTGGTAGCCACGACCACGCGGGCCGAGAGCAGCGTCTGGCGCACGTGGTCGAGTCTGGGAGTCTCGCCCACGCGCCTGTCGAGCAACTGGTCGCGGAAGCGGGGGTCGCAGGTGTACTCGTTGCCTATGCGCAGATAGTCTATGCCCGCCTCGGTGAGCATGGCGCAGATTTCGTCTACCGCCCTGTTGGTGTACGAGGTGAGCAGCAGCGATGCGTCGGGGTCGCAGAGTGCCTCTTCGACCATGAAGCGCAGCGCCATCGATGTCTTGCCGGTTCCCGGCGGGCCCACGAGCAGGAAGAAGTCATTGGCCTGCTTGACCTTGAGCAGCGTGGCGTCGTAGGTGGGGCTGTAGGGGCGGGTGAGCCGTCGCGAGGTGTCGGCTGTGGGTTCGCGCTGCGAGAGGAGCAGCTGTCGGCGGTCGCTCGGCGCGTGTATCAGTTCGCTCAGACTGCGCAGATTGGCGGTGAAGGTGTTGTCGGAACCGCTGTGCTCTACGGCATAGGTGCTGTCGGCGAGTATATGTTCGTTCTGCTGGCCGTCGTTGAGGTGCACGGTGATGCTGTGTTGGCTCATCGTCACTATCGAACCCTTGAAGAGGATGGCGCCGGTGGGGTTGGGGGTGTCGGTGTAGGCATAGAGATATATCGAGTCGCCCGGGCGGAAGTTGGGCAGGAAGTCCTCGCCCTGGTCGGGCACGTCGAGGCTGACGATGTCCCATCCGCCGCGTCCCTTGCTCTTCTCCTTGCCAGTGATGGTGAGCCCGGTGTAGATGTTGCCCATCTCGCGCTTGGTGGCGAGCGGCATGTTCCACAGGTCGGCCATGCTGGCACTTACGCCCTCATTGCTGCCCACCTTGGCAGCCAGCTGCTCGCGCATCACGAATGTCGCCATGGTGCAGAAGTAGGCGTGCTCTACGGCGCTCATGGTGTGGAGCGGAGTGAGCAGGCGTTGGAGCTGTGGCAGAATGTAGTCGGAGAAGAAGCGGGTAGACAGTTGTCGCTCGTTGATGGTCTCGGGGGTGAGCTGGTCGATGATGCTGCCAAACCCGTCGTGGGCTATGGCGTAGTCTTGCGCCACGATGCGGTTGCGCAGGGCAATAGCCTCGCGGAAGAGGGCCTGGTACTCGTTGACGGCTACCAGTCCGCCGGGCAGGGGATACTTGGAGTAGAGCAGGCGTATGTCGGTCTTGCGGTGGCCCAGTCCGAAGTTCTGGCGCAGCAGCCCTGCATAGAGCAGCAGCTGCACATAGTGGTCCTCCTTCTGGAAGGAGCCATACTGGTTGGCATATCCGCGCTCGATATTGTAGTTGCGCCCCGACTTCTGTTCGACCAGCAGCCGCATGTCGGTGGTCATGAGGTCGATACGACCCTGGATGCCCAGCCGCTCGCACACGAAGGAAGGTTCGAGGATGGCCTGGTCGCGCCTGTAGGGACTGCGGCGCGAGGCGGGGTCGGGGGCGAAGAGATTGTCTACGATGCCGCACAGATTGTCGATCTGCGCCTTGGCGTCGACCTTGAATGTGGCTCCGCCGGCAAAGTCGGGGCAGGTGCAGTAGTCGAGCGCCCGCTCGCGGAAGTTGGTACGCAGGGTGTCGAGCCAGTCGTAGTCCGTCGGGTGGTTGATGATGTCGTCGAGGGCGCGCCCGGCGAAGTTACCCAGGAGTATGGCATAGGAGTTGGCGGTAGGGCTGAGCCTGTTGGCGACATAGGCGAGGGGATGGTGGCCGTAGTCGGTGAAGCAGCGCGCTATCTGGCTGATGTCGAGCAGATAGTCGGGCTCGACAATGATGAGTCCGGGCTCGAGGTGCTTGCCCTTGTGGCAGTCGATGAGGTTGAGCTGCATGCCGCGCTTGAGCAGGGGCTGCAGATAGCTGTGGGCGGTGTAGTCGACGGTGTAGGTGTCGCCCGTGCTTTCGCCGTCGGCATGGACGTGGATAAGCTGGTCGTCATGGTCGGTGACCACGCAGCGCAGATAGCGGCGGTCTATGGTGTGGCTGAGGTCGGCGGGACGCCCCATGACGGGCAGACGGCCCACGAGGGCCGAGGGCACGTCGGTGGAGGTGACTGCCGACACGAGCAGAGCCAGCGCGCGCAGGTCGTAGGGCCAGTCGGCATCGGCGATGGGCTCGGTGCTGTTGGAGTGGCGGCGCATGGTCTGTATCTCCTGCCTGTCGGCGGCGCCCACGGCACGGCTGCGACACAGGTAGTCGACCTGCGAAAACAGGTTGCCAAAGGCCATGCCCGTATCCTTGACTCCCTCATGGCACACCTGCGCCAGGGCGGCGTGCAGACTCCTGTTGCGCACCTCGACGGTATCGCTGTCGAGGTCTGCAAGTGCCTCTACACGCCGGTAGAGTAGTGTGGCTGTATCTGGCATCATGTTCTCTTAGTAGGCAGCACGTGTTAATACGGTGCCATTGCGGTAGTAGATCTGGCCGCCTTCATCGCTGAGGTCGCGCCACTCGTCGCTGGAGCCTACGCGCTGGAAGTGGTGCAGCTTGCCGTCTTCTCCGGTGGCATAGAAGTCATTGCCCTCAGAGAGCTGGCGCTTGGCGTTGGCGGCGGCTTCGAGCTTGTCACTGCGCACCTTGCCCTGGAGCAGACAGTTGAATATCCACAGCAGCACGACGAAGGCCAGTACGGTGAAGCCGCTTATCCACTTGTATATCTCGTGGATGGGCAGCATCCAGTGGAGCTCGGAGCGGTGGGCGCTGGTGGCATAGGCGATGATGATGTTGGGCAGGGCGAGTATCACGTTGATGCCGAAGACGGGTATCAGCGATACGGGCAGCCACATGGCCACCACCACGGTGTTGACCACAATCACCATCAGTATCTCGACGGCAGTGAGCCAGAAGCCCTTGTCGGTATCGCAGGCCTCAGCATCCTTGATGTGGCGGCTCATCATCCAGCAGTTGTAGGCCATGGCGCAGGCCAGTGCCGTGAGCATGATGATGGCGCCCAGACCTTCAAAGAAACCGGCAAAGAGATTGGCGAAGATGGTCTCGGTCAGCAGGGGCACGCAGAGGCATACCGTGATGACGGCGATGAGGGCCAGCAAGAGATAGTTGCTCACCAGGAGCAGTTTGGGCATCTTCTGGTACTCGGTGCTGATGGTCAGCTCGTCGTCGCAGGTGGTTATCTTGTTCTTCGGACCCAACTCTATCTCGTCGCGCTCGGCAAAGAGCAGGATGGCCATAATCACTGCCAGCACGGTGATGCCCAGGAGCGAGTAGAAGATGGTACTCTTGTAGACCAGCAGGCTCTTGTTGTGGATATACTCCTGCACCTTCTCTTGCTGTGGGTCGGGCTGGGGTGCGGGGGTGTAGTCGGGGCTCACGCGCTGGGCTGCCTTGGCCACGGCGTCGGCATTGATGCCGAGAGGGGCATTGCGCAGGAGGCGTATCTTATACCGCTTGGTGTCGATATTGGATATGTTCTGCATGATGGGCTCGCCGTCCTTGACCTGCTTGATGACCATAGGCTTGCCCACATTGCCGGCATCGTCGAGCGAGTAGTGGCCCTGGGCGTCGACATTGATGAAGCCCTTGACGTGGAGCTCCATAGCGCCGTCGGCAGTGGTGACAATCTGCATGAATGTCAGATTGCGGTTCTCGGAGACGCGCGGGTTCATGACCGCCAGCTGTCTGTCGGCATAGAGATACAGTTTGCCGTCGCTCTCCTGTCCGGCGTAGGCATAGGGGTTGTCGTTGTCCAGATCGATGACTGCCGTGGGCTGCAGGGCCTCGGACTGTGGCTCGATTACTTCTGTGCGGTATTTCACCGCAGGGTGCAACTCGTTGAGAACGGATAGCGCGAGGGCAGCTATCACATAACAGGCAATGTGGATGGTCCACTTCTTAGATGTCTTCATTGTCTATATAATATAAATAGGTGTAATGCGATTGTCAATGTGTGACAAAGGTAAAAATAAAAAACGAGTAATGGGTGCAAAAGGGCACACTTTTTTGTCTGGCCATGACAAGTAGGGAGAAAAAGTGGGTCCGGCAGAGTTTTATACGTATCTCGAGCGCTGTGGACAGAATGATTTTCGCTAATTTCGCAGACTGTTGGCATGGTGCCGGCAAGCATAACGGAAATGGAAGATATGATACAAGTGATAGTAGACGTGAAGGTCAGGGACTGGGTGACGGCCCGCGATATGGTGATGACCGTAGAGGTAGACGAGAGCTCGGTGCGCCGTCTGATGCTATACCCCTATGTGGGCAGGACGCAGGTGGGCAGGCGCGAGATGGCTCCGATGATACCCGAGCTGGATAGCGCCATAGGCAGCGGGCTCGCCATACTGCTGGCAGACGAACTGCTGAGTCAGGAGGCAGAGGTAGACTGCAGCATCGATTTCGTGGACAAGAACAGGCAGCTCGTCGAGCGCTATGGATGGACCGATGCCGCCAGCGTCTATGCCGCCTACAGCGAGGGCAGGGACTACAACAGATATGCGCTGCGTCTCTTCCTCGACGACTGCAGTCTCCGGGAGGGCCCAGACAACCGCTACACGCGCCACTATGTGGAAAAGGCGCTTGCCCGCGACTCCGACGCCCTGGATGTGCTGGGTTGCATCGACAAGTATGACGAGCGGGGCGAGCCCAACCCCTTCTATGCCGAAGATTACTGTCAGAACCAGACTCCGCAGTTCCTTCTGGAGATGTTGTTCGCATTCCAGTGCAACGACGAACCGCTGATAGACAACCTGCACCAGTTCTTCCTGCACGGGGTGGGGATAGAGCCCGACGCGCGGATGGTGAGCATACTCGAGGACTGCCAGCGCCGCATGGCAGAGGTGGAAGAGTATATCGACTGTAGGGACGAGACGGGGCTGAAGATGCTGCTCGCTTCGCCCGAGGACGACTGCAACTACTTCCTCGACATCGTGGAGTCGTGGTGTGGCGACGCGAGGCTCGATTATCTTGGCGTGTTGGTCGTGTCGAGGCTCTACGGCTGTCGTATAGACAATGCCTGCTGGAAGCGGGTGGTAAGGCTCGTCACCCGTTATGCCAAGCGGGGTTGGACCTATGCCTTGGGTGCGCTCTCCTGTCTGGCCGAGGACTGCGGTATTGATGAGGTTGAGGCTGCGATTGCCCGTATATTCACCGAGACGCCATCGCCGCAGGCCTTTGATGACTACCGCGAGGTGCTCGGCAGATATTTTCATCGCAACGACTATCTCGGGACCTGTTTCAAGAACAGCCAGACGCTTGCCCGTATGGACGGCGAGAGCGAAGACGACTCGATGTTTGTCCCTAAGGAAGAGGACGAATTCCCCTTCCGTCACAACGGCTATAGCGGTGACCAGTGGTAGCACCGTGTGGCTGGCTGTGGCGGCGGGATGGACAAGAGGTTGAGCCACCACAGCCCCGAGGATATCAGCGACAGCCCCGAGAATATCCGTGACTACTTCAAGAATATCCACGACAACCCCGAGGAAATCCACGACAGTCCGAGGAAGAGAGGATAGAAGCCCAGCCGCCCTCCCAGCCGCTCCCAGCGTTGTAGCAATCGCCACCAACAGGCAAATCACCATTTCTTCCATTCCCTACATTATTATATATATAAGGGCAGTCACTTTATAGTCCCTGACCATCCACTTTATTGTGCATTGCAGCCCACTTTGTTGTACACGGCTACCCATCTTGCTACATCCGTTGCCCGCTTTGTCTGCAAGTTTGACCACTTTGTCGCACCTATTACCCGCTTCGCTCATCCGTTAGCCATTCACATTCCCATGCAGCATCCTATCAGAGTAATTTCGTGACACGCAATACCAGTATCAAGCTCCGCAACAATCATTTCAAGCCATGAAATATCCATATCCCTCCTCGCAATAATTCTGAAGATACCCTCGGCGACCGTGAAGATACCCTCGGCGACCGTGAAGGTACCCTCAGGAAGTGTGAAGGTGCCCTCGGCAATTCTGACGATGTCCTCGGCGAAAGCGCCGATAATCTCCCTTTTTGCATCAGTCCTTCCCCGACTTCCATCCATAATCTCCGCCCCAAAAACGGGGACTGCGGAGGGCGTATCTATGGGCTGGAATGGGCTGGAGATAGTGGCGCTGAACGGCGTAAATGCAACAATTTCAGCCGTTTTGTGAAAAAATAGGGCAAAAAACTTGCCCAAGTGACAAAATAGCAGTAATTTTGCAGCCGCTATTATTGGGCGCATGCCCGAAAGCAATAAGTTTAACATAATTAATTAATAAAAACAAGACAATGATTATTGTACCAGTAAAAGATGGTGAGAACATCGAAAGAGCTCTCAAGAAGTTCAAGAGAAAATTCGAAAAGACAGGTGTTATTAAGGAACTCCGCTCTCGTCAGCAGTTTGATAAGCCTTCTGTTTTGAAGCGTCTCAAGATGGAACACGCCATCTACGTACAGAAGCTCCGTCAGGAAGAGGAATAATTTTTCCTCCGAAAATTTGGTAGTTTGAATTAATTTCCGTATATTCGTTGCCGAAAACAGTAATGTAATAGGCGCGATGGCGATGATTGGCGAATTTTTGGACTACTTGCGGTTTGAAAAGAACCGTTCAGAGTTGACTGTTAGCAGTTATGCCGAAGACCTGAAGGCTTTTGAGGCATATTTCAAAAATTTGGACATGCTGCTTTCCTGGGAGACTGTCGATGCCGATGTCATCCGTGGATGGATGGAAAGCATGATGGATAAAGGCAATAGAGCTACTTCTGTTAATCGCAGACTGAGTGCTCTTCGCTCGTTTTACCGTTATGCTCTGGCTCACCAAAAGGTAGCCCGCGACCCGTCGAGGATGATTAAGGGCCCGAAGAAGGCAAAGCCTCTGCCGCAATTTCTGAAAGAAGAGGAGATGAACCGGCTTCTGGATGTGGTGGAGTGGGGTGATGACTTCGAAAGCGTAAGGGCACGGACGATGCTGATGACTTTTTACGAGACAGGCATACGTCTCTCTGAATTGACAGGACTGGACGGCACGGCGATAGACTGGGCTAACCATGCTGTCAAAGTGTTGGGAAAGCGCAACAAGCAGCGCATCATCCCTCTGGGTGAGGAACTGGAGCACACCTTATTAATATATATAAGGGTGCGTGATGAGCAGGTCAAGGCCGGTAACGGCGCCCTGTTTGTGACTCGCAAGGGAGAGAGGATGAGCGGTGACCAGGTAAGAAACGAGGTGAAGCGATGTCTGTCGCTTGTATCCACGCTCAGCAAACGGTCGCCCCATGTGCTCCGCCATACCTTCGCTACCGCTATGCTCAATCACGAGGCTGGTCTGGAAAGTGTGAAGAAACTGTTGGGTCATGAGAGTCTCTCTACGACCGAAATCTACACCCATACCACCTTTGAGCAACTCAAGCGAGTATATCAAGAAGCCCATCCAAGGGCGTAACTCTTTAATTAAATAAAAAGGAGGTAATTATGGAAGTTAAGATTCAGTCGATACATTTCGACGCTACCGAGAAGTTACAGGCGTTTGTCGAAAAGAAAATCGCCAAGTTGGAAAAAACTTATGAAGATATTCAGAAAGTAGAGGTGCAATTAAAAGTGGTGAAGCCTGCCACCGCTCTCAACAAGCAAGCCTGCGTGACTGTGGGTGTGACCGGCAAGGACCTTTATGTTGAAAAGACTTGTGACACATTTGAGGAAAGTATTGACCAGTGTGTCGAGAGCCTGAAGGTTCAACTCACCAAATTCAAGGAAAAACAGCGTAGCCATTAAAAAAAACTGCAAAAAGTTTTGGCAATAGAAAAATAATGCGTATCTTTGCAGCCGTTTTACAACACGTCCTAAAAACGAGTCGCTCGGCGGCTGCAAGGATTTGCCTCTTTAGCTCAGTTGGCCAGAGCACGTGATTTGTAATCTCGGGGTCGTTGGTTCGAATCCGACAAGAGGCTCAAGAAACGGAAACGGACGCATGACCGTAAAAATATGGGTGGTTACCAGAGTGGCCAAATGGGGCAGACTGTAAATCTGCTGGCTTTCGCCTTCGGTGGTTCGAATCCATCACCACCCACTCAACGCGGAAATAGCTCAGTTGATAGAGCACTAGCCTTCCAAGCTGGGGGTCGCGGGTTTGAGCCCCGTTTTCCGCTCTAAATTTGCTGTAATAGCTCAGTGGTAGAGCACTTCCTTGGTAAGGAAGAGGTCCTGAGTTCAACTCTCAGTTACAGCTCTAATTCTTATCTCATTCCGGCAGAACGGAAAGGATATGGAAAACAAACAATATATTAATTTAAACTGATTTTCATTATAAAAATTAAATATCAAAGCTATGGCTAAAGAAGAATTCGTACGTACCAAACCGCATGTAAACATCGGTACTATCGGTCACGTTGACCACGGTAAGACTACTTTGACAGCTGCCATCTCTCTCGTTCTTCACAAGAGACTGGGTACTGGCGAGGAAGTTAAGTCATTTGACCAGATTGACAACGCTCCTGAGGAGAAAGAGCGTGGTATCACTATCAACTCTGCTCACATTGAGTATGAAACAGCTAAACGTCACTATGCACACGTTGACTGTCCCGGTCACGCTGACTATGTAAAGAACATGGTTACTGGTGCTGCTCAGATGGACGGTGCTATCCTGGTTTGTGCTGCTACTGATGGTCCTATGCCTCAGACACGTGAGCACGTGCTTCTCGCTCGTCAGGTAAACGTTCCCCGTCTGGTAGTATTCCTGAACAAGTGCGATATGGTAGACGACGAGGAAATGCTGGAGCTCGTTGAGATGGAGCTTCACGAGATTCTCGAGCAGTATGGCTATGAAGAGGATACTCCTATCATCCGCGGTTCTGCACTCGGTGCTCTGAACGGTGTTGAGAAGTGGGAGGACAAGGTTCTCGAACTGATGGATACTGTTGATACATGGATCCAGGAGCCTGTTCGTGAGGTTGATAAGCCTTTCTTGATGCCTGTTGAGGACGTGTTCTCAATCACTGGCCGTGGTACTGTTGCTACAGGTCGTATCGAGACTGGTAAGTGTAAGGTAGGTGACGAAGTTCAGCTGCTCGGTCTCGGTGAGGACAAGAAGTCAGTTATCACTGGTGTTGAGATGTTCCGCAAGATTCTTGCTGAGGGTGAGGCTGGTGACAACGTAGGTCTGCTTCTCCGTGGTATCGACAAGAACGAGGTTAAGCGTGGTATGGTAGTTGTGCATCCCGGTGCTATCACTCCTCACGATCACTTCAAGGCTTCTATCTATGTATTGAAGAAGGAAGAGGGTGGCCGTCACACTCCATTCGGTAACAAGTATCGTCCTCAGTTCTATCTCCGTACTATGGACTGTACCGGTGAAATCAAACTTCCTGAGGGAGTTGAGATGGTAATGCCTGGTGACAACGTAGAGATTGAGGTTACCTTGATTTACAAGGTTGCTCTGAACGAGGGTCTCCGTTTCGCTATCCGTGAGGGTGGTCGTACAGTAGGTTCTGGTCAGATCACAGCTATCCTCGACGACGTTAAGTAATCAGAGAATTAGTTGAAAAACTAAATACAAGTCTCCGCAGCTGCGGTTGCGGAGACTTTCTTACGGGTTTAGCTCAGTTGGTAGAGCACTGGTCTCCAAAACCAGGTGTCGGGGGTTCGAGCCCTCCAACCCGTGCAAAAATAAAAAATATATGTTTAAGAAAATAGGAAATTATTGCAAGGCTTGTTATAACGAACTTGTACATAAGACCACTTGGCCGTCATACGCTGAGCTGACGCATAGCGCTGTTGTTGTGCTGTCTGCTTCTGTTGTGGTGGCTCTTGTTGTTTTCGCAATGGATAGTTTTTTCCGTTTTGTGATGACTACCATCTATCCTAATTAAAGGTAACAATGGCAGAAACTGGAATGAATTGGTATGTACTGCGCGCCGTTAGTGGCAAGGAGGCCAAGCTCAAAGAATATATTGAGGCCGAAATCAAACACAACGATTTGCTCAGTGCTAATGTAGCTCAGGTACTTATTCCTACAGAGAAGACATATTCTCAGCGTAACGGTCGTCGCGTGGAGAAGGAAAAAATCTCTCTGCCAGGATATGTTTTTGTGCAGGCAACACTCATCGGTGATGTTGCACATACTTTGCGCTTTATGCCCAACTGTTTAGGTTTCCTCGGAGGTCTTGACAATCCCTCACCTGTTCCCCAGAGCGATATCAACCGTATGCTCGGTGCTGCTGAGGAAGCTGAGTTTGCCGCAGACGTAAACATCCCTTACGAGGTAAACGAGGTTGTCAAGGTTACCGACGGTCCTTTCAGCGGATTTACCGGTATCATCGAAGAGGTGAACACCGAAAAGCGCAAGCTCAAGGTTATGGTGAAAATCTTCGGACGCAAGACACCGCTTGAGTTGAATTTCATGCAAGTAGAAAAAGAAGGATAGGCGCATATTGTTACGGTGTGTCTTCCTAACAAGTCGAGAGGCTTCCACTCTTCAGACTGATAATTAACAAAAAATCAATTATTAACAAAAATGGCTAAAGAAGTTGCTGGATTAATCAAATTACAGATTAAAGGTGGCGCTGCGAATCCTTCACCACCCGTAGGTCCTGCTTTGGGTTCTAAGGGTATCAACATTATGGGATTCTGCAAAGAGTTCAACGCCAGAACCCAGGATAAGGCAGGTAAGATACTTCCTGTTGTTATCACTTATTATACAGACAAGTCTTTCAGCTTTATTATCAAGACTCCTCCCGCAGCTGTGCAGTTGAAAGAGGTGGCCAAGGTAAAGAGTGGTTCAGCCCAGCCCAACCGTCAGAAGGTGGCAACCGTAACCTGGGATCAGGTAAAGGCTATCGCCGAAGACAAGATGGCTGACTTGAACTGTTTCACTATCGAGAGCGCTATGAGACTTGTTGCCGGTACTGCTCGCAGTATGGGTATCACTGTAAAAGGGGACTTCCCTGGAGAATAATTTAAAAACTTCAATTAAAGATGAGTAAACTGACAAAAAATCAAAAATCAGTCGCTGAGAAGGTTGAAGCAGGGAAGATGTACACACTCAAGGAGGCTACAGAGCTGGTCAAGGAAATTACCACTACCAAGTTTGAGGCTTCTGTTGACGTGGACGTTCGTCTTGGTGTTGACCCCCGTAAGGCAAACCAGATGGTTCGTGGCGTAGTATCTCTTCCTAACGGAACAGGTAAGGTTACGCGTGTACTCGCCCTCTGTACTCCCGATCAGGAAGCAGCTGCCAAGGAGGCAGGTGCCGACTACGTTGGTCTTGATGAATATATTGAGAAGATCAAAGGCGGATGGACAGATATCGATGTCATCATCACAATGCCCTCTTGCATGGGTAAAGTAGGTCCCCTCGGCCGTGTACTCGGTCCTCGTGGTCTTATGCCTAACCCCAAGAGCGGTACTGTAACTATGGATGTTGCTAAGGCAGTTAAGGACGTTAAGCAGGGTAAGATTGACTTCAAGGTAGATAAGGCTGGTATCATCCACACCTCTATCGGTAAGGTTAATATGACCGCCGAGCAGATTTATGGTAACGCTAAGGAGTTTATCCAGACCGTTATCAAGTTGAAGCCTGCTGCTGCTAAAGGTACATATATCAAGAGTATCTTTATTTCAAGCACTATGAGTAAGGGTATCAAGATTGATCCTAAATCAGTTGAATAACTCTAAAAGTTTTGTACAATGAAGAAAGAACTTAAAGATACTATTATAGCAGAGCTTGGACAGAAACTCAAGGAATATCCCCATTTCTATCTTGTTGACGTAACAGGATTGAATGCAGAGAAAACCAGTGATTTCCGTCGCCAGTGCTTCAAGAGTGAAATCAAGATGGTCGTTGTGAAGAACACCCTTCTCCACAAGGCAATGGAAGAGTCTGAGATTGATTTCTCTGAGCTCTACGGTAGCCTGAAGGGTAGCACCGCCGTCCTCTTCGCTCACACAGCGAATGTACCTGCCAAGTTGCTTAAGGAATATACCAAAGAGGGTATCCCCGCACTTAAGGCTGCTTACGCAGAGGAGGGTTTCTTCGGAGCTAACCAGCTCGAGGAACTCGTGGCTATCAAGAGCAAGAACGAAGTTATCGCAGATATTGTTGCTTTGCTTCAGTCTCCCGCCAAGAACGTTGTTTCTGCTCTTCAGTCAGGCGCAAACACCATCCACGGTGTGCTCAAGACTTTAGGCGAGCGTCCTGAATAATAATTGCAATGTAACAATTACAATTACATAAAGTCAAAGATATATTTATTACAAGAACAATTAAAATTTAGAATAAAATGGCAGACATTAAAGCTATTGCAGAAGAATTAGTAAATCTTACTGTTAAGGAAGTAAATGAGTTGGCAACAGTCCTGAAGGACGAGTACGGTATTGAGCCCGCAGCTGCAGCTGTTGCTGTTGCTGCTGGTCCTGCTGCTGCTGGTGCAGCCGCAGCTGAGGAGAAGACATCTTTCGATGTTGTCCTCGCTGAGGTAGGTGCTACAAAGCTCCAGGTAGTTAAGGCTGTTAAGGAGGCTTGCGGTCTTGGTCTGAAAGAGGCTAAGGATCTCGTAGACGCTGCTCCTGCTACAGTTAAGGAAGGTCTCTCTAAGGAAGAGGCTGAGAACCTGAAGAAGGCTATCGAGGAAGCTGGCGCTAAGGTAGAGCTCAAGTAATAAGAACTCAGTTTTCTCTTAAATATGGTTAGGATTTGCCCAGTCGGTGAGTCCTAACCTTTTTGTGTCTTTCTATAGACGCTGATGCCCAGCCCGCTCTTTCGGGCTTTTATAACAGATCATTTAATTCATTTATGGCTACAAAAATTGTCGATAACAGAGTAAATTTTGCCAGCGTGCATAATCCGTACCCTTTCCCGGATTTTCTCGATGTGCAGTTGAAGTCTTTCAAGGACTTTTTACAGTTGGAAACTCCGCCTGAAGAACGCAAGAATGACGGTCTGTATAAGGTGTTCGCTGAGAACTTCCCTATCACCGATACTCGCAATAACTTCGTTCTTGAGTTCTTGGATTACTATATTGATCCGCCGCGTTACACCATAGACGAGTGTCTGGAGCGTGGCCTTACATATAGTGTGCCTTTGAAGGCTAAGATGAAGCTGTTTTGTACCGACCCCGACCACGAGGATTTCGGAACCGTCATCCAGGACGTGTTCCTCGGTACCATTCCTTACATGACAAGCAACGGTACATTCGTTATCAACGGTGCTGAGCGCGTGGTAGTTGCCCAGCTGCACCGTTCACCGGGTGTATTCTTCGGTCAGGGTGTGCATGCCAACGGTACTGTGCTTTACAGCGCACGTATCATTCCATTCAAGGGCTCTTGGATTGAGTTTGCGACCGATATAAATAATGTAATGTATGCTTATATCGACCGTAAGAAGAAATTGCCTGTTACGACACTGCTGCGTGCCATCGGTTATGAAAGCGATAAGGACATTCTGCGCATCTTCGACCTTGCCGAGGAGGTAAAGGTCAACAAGAAGAACCTCAAGGCCTGCGTAGGCCGCAAGGTTGCCGGTAGCGTGGTGACTCGCTGGAACGAGGATTTCGTGGATGAAGATACTGGTGAAGTAGTATCTATTGACCGTTCGGAAGTTATCGTTGAGCGTGAGACAGTCATCACCGAGGAGATGATACCTGAGATTCTGGAAAGTGGAGCTCAGAGCATTCTCCTGCACAAGGATGCCGAAGCCGGTAACAAGTATTCTATCATCTTCAATACATTGGCCAAAGACCCCTCTAACTCTGAGAAGGAGGCCGTGCTCTACATCTATCGCCAGCTGCGTAATGCTGACCCTGCCGATGATGCCAGTGCCAAGGAAGTATTCCAGAATCTGTTCTTCTCTGACAAGCGTTACGACTTGGGCGAGGTGGGCCGCTACCGTATCAACAAGAAGTTGGGCCTGAACACCGAGTCTGATGTCCGCGTGCTTACCAAGGAAGATATCATCGAGATTATCAAATATCTTATCCAGCTCGTCAACTCCAATGCTACCGTTGACGATATCGACCACCTGAGCAACCGCCGTGTACGCACGGTAGGCGAGCAGTTGGCCAACCAGTTCTCTATCGGTCTTGCCCGTATGGCCCGTACCATCCGTGAGCGCATGAACGTTCGTGATAATGAGGTGTTTACTCCTACCGACCTGATTAACGCCAAGACCATCTCGAGCGTTATCAATTCATTCTTCGGTACCAACCCTCTGAGCCAGTTCATGGACCAGACCAACCCCCTTGCCGAGGTTACCCACAAGCGTCGTCTTTCGGCCCTTGGTCCTGGCGGTCTTTCTCGTGAGCGTGCCGGTTTCGAGGTTCGAGACGTACACTATACTCACTACGGCCGTCTGTGTCCTATCGAGAGTCCTGAAGGTCCTAACATCGGTCTTATTTCATCACTCTGTCTGTATGCCAAGATTAACGACCTCGGCTTCATCGTTACACCTTACCGTAAGATTGTTGACGGCAAGGCCGACATGGACAACAAGGACGTGGTATACCTTACCGCAGAGGAGGAAGAGGCCAAGATTATCGGTCAGGGCAATGCTCCCCTTACTCCCGAGGGCAACTTCATCCGCAAGGTTGTAAAGTGCCGTCAGGATGCCGACTATCCAGTAGTTGCTCCTACCCAGGTAGATTACATGGACGTTGCTCCCCAGCAGATTGCTTCTGTTTCAGCAGGTCTTATTCCTTTCCTCGAGCACGATGACGGTCACCGTGCGCTGATGGGATGTAACATGATGCGCCAGGCAGTGCCATTGCTCCACAACGATGCACCTATCGTAGGTACCGGTCTGGAGAAGAAGGTCTGCGAGGACTCACGCACCATGATTACCGCCGAGGGCGACGGTGTCATCGAGTATGTTGACGCCACCACCATCCGTATTCTCTACGACCGCACCGAGGAGGAAGACTTTGTCAGCTTCGAGCCTGCTCTCAAGGAGTATCGCATTCCCAAGTTCCGTCGTACCAACCAGAATATGACCATCGACCTTCGTCCTATCTGCGACAAGGGTCAGCGTGTGAAAGCCGGTGATATCCTCACCGAGGGTTATGCCACCGAGAATGGTGAGCTGGCCCTGGGTCGCAACCTGCTCGTAGCCTACGTGCCATGGAAGGGTTACAACTATGAGGACGCCGTCGTTATCTCTGAGCGCCTGGTAAGTGAGGATGTGCTCACTTCCGTACATGTCGACGAGTATTCACTCGACGTGCGTGAGACCAAGCGTGGTGTGGAAGAGTTTACCTCTGATATCCCCAATGTGAGCGAAGAGGCTACCAAGGACCTTGACGAGAACGGTGTTATCCGCGTCGGAGCCCGCGTAGAGCCAGGCGATGTACTCATCGGTAAGATTTCGCCCAAGGGCGAGAGCGACCCCTCACCCGAGGAGAAGCTGCTGCGCGCCATCTTCGGCGACAAGGCCGGCGATGTGAAGGACTCTTCACTCAAGGCCAATCCATCACTCAGCGGTGTGGTTATCGACAAGAAGCTCTTCTCTCGTGCCATCAAGACTCGTGAGTCCAAGAAGCAGGACAAGATTGTTCTGGCCAAGATTGACGAGGAATACGAGGCAAAGAATGAGGACCTGAAGGATATCCTCGTTGACAAGCTCCTTGAACTCACCGAAGACAAGAAGTGTGAGGGTATCAAGGACTATACCGGTGCCGAAATCATCTCCAAGGGTTCTACCTTCACCGCTACTGCGCTGAAGAACCTCGAGTACGACGGCATCCAGAGCAATGGCTGGACTGGCGACGAGCATACCGACGGCCTTATCCAGAAGCTCATCATGAACTATATCCGCAAGTACAAGCAGCTCGATGCCGAGCTGAAGCGCCGCAAGTTTGCCATCACCATTGGCGACGAGCTGCCTTCAGGCATCCTGCAGATGGCCAAGGTCTATATCGCCAAGAAGCGTAAGATTCAGGTGGGCGACAAGCTCGCTGGTCGTCACGGTAACAAGGGTATCGTTTCCAAGGTCGTACGTGCCGAGGATATGCCTTTCCTCGAGGACGGACGTCCTGTAGACCTGGTGCTCAACCCTATGGGTGTGCCCTCTCGTATGAACCTCGGTCAGATCTTCGAAGCCATCCTCGGTGCTGCCGGTAAGAAGCTCGGTGTCAAGTTTGCCACTCCTATCTTCGACGGTGCCAAGCTCAACGACCTCTCCGAGTGGACCGACAAGGCAGGTCTGCCCCGCCTCTGCTCTACCTATATATATGATGGTGAGACCGGCGAGAAGTTCGACCAGCCCGCTACCATCGGTATGACCTACTTCTTGAAGCTCGGCCACATGGTAGAAGACAAGATGCACGCCCGTTCTATCGGTCCGTACAGCTTGATTACCCAGCAGCCACTCGGTGGTAAAGCCCAGTTTGGTGGTCAGCGTTTCGGAGAGATGGAGGTTTGGGCTCTTGAGGCATTCGGCGCAAGCCATGTGCTCCAGGAGATTCTGACCATCAAGAGTGATGACGTCGTAGGACGTTCCAAGGCTTACGAGGCTATCGTCAAGGGCGATGCCATGCCTACTCCCGGTATCCCCGAGTCACTCAACGTACTTCTCCACGAACTCCGTGGTCTTGGTTTGAGTATCAAACTTGATTAAACGAGAACCCTTAATTATTTCAAGACAATGGCTTTTAAGAAAGATACAAAAATAAAGAATAATTTTACGAAGATTACCATCGGATTGGCTTCTCCCGAAGAAATCCTGGAAAATTCGTTTGGCGAGGTTACCAAACCAGAGACGATTAACTATCGTACCTATAAGCCAGAGCGTGACGGACTCTTCTGCGAGCGCATCTTCGGTCCTACCAAGGACTATGAGTGCGCCTGCGGCAAGTACAAGCGCATACGCTACAAGGGTATCGTCTGCGACCGATGCGGTGTCGAGGTTACCGAGAAGAAGGTACGCCGCGAGCGCTCAGGTCATATAGAACTGGTAGTGCCAATCGCACATATCTGGTATTTCCGTTCACTGCCCAACAAGATTGGCTATCTGCTCGGAATGCCTACCAAGAAGCTCGACGCTGTGGTCTACTACGAGAAGTATATCGTCATCAAGCCCGGAGCCTTTGAGGGCCGCACCGACAAGGACGGACTCGAGATCAACGGTTCTCACCGCATGGACCTTCTCACCGAAGACGAGTATCTGAACATTCTCGATACCCAGCTCGACCCCAACAACCAGCTCCTCCCCGACGATGATCCCAACAAGTTCATCGCCAAGATGGGTGCCGAGGCTATCCGCGACCTCCTTACCGACCTCGACCTCGACTCTATCTCTTACGAGCTGCGCGACCGAGCCAACAATGACTCCAGCCAGCAGCGCAAGACCGAGGCTCTGAAGCGCCTGCAGGTTGTCGAGGCTTTCCGCTCGTCCAAGGAGGTCAATAAGCCCGAGTGGATGATTATGAAGATACTTCCCGTCATCCCCCCCGAGCTTCGTCCGCTCGTACCCCTCGACGGTGGCCGCTTTGCCACATCCGACCTCAACGACCTCTACCGTCGTGTCATCATCCGCAACAACCGTCTGAAGAGACTCGTCGAAATCAAGGCTCCCGAGGTGATTCTCCGCAACGAGAAGCGTATGCTCCAGGAGGCTGTCGACTCTCTCTTCGACAACTCTCGCAAGGCCAGTGCCGTGAAGAGCGAGAGCAACCGTCCGCTCAAGTCACTCTCCGACTCACTCAAGGGTAAGCAGGGACGCTTCCGTCAGAACCTTCTCGGTAAGCGTGTCGACTATTCTGCGCGTTCGGTTATCGTCGTTGGTCCTGAGCTCAAGATGGGAGAGTGCGGTCTGCCCAAGCTGATGGCTGCCGAGCTCTACAAACCATTCATCATCCGCAAGCTCATCGAGCGTGGCATCGTCAAGACTGTCAAGAGTGCCAAGAAGATAGTAGACCGTCGTGAGCCCGTCATCTGGGACATCCTCGAGAATGTCATGAAGGGTCACCCCGTGCTCCTCAACCGTGCTCCTACACTGCACCGTCTGGGTATCCAGGCCTTCCAGCCCAAGCTCATCGAGGGCAAAGCCATCCAGCTCCACCCGCTGGCATGTACTGCGTTCAACGCCGACTTCGACGGTGACCAGATGGCTGTCCACCTTCCCTTGAGCAACGAGGCTGTACTCGAGGCACAGATATTGATGCTCCAGAGCCACAACATCCTCAACCCTGCCAACGGCGCTCCTATCACCGTGCCTTCTCAGGACATGGTGCTCGGTCTCTACTATATCACCAAGCTCCGTCCCGGAGCCAAGGGCGAGGGTCTGAGCTTCTACGGTCCCGAAGAGGCCATCATCGCCTACAACGACGGCAAGTGCGACCTCCACGCTCCTGTTAAGGTGCTCGTCGACGATATCGTTGAGGGTCAGCCCGTCAAGCATATTGTCGAGACCTCTGTTGGCCGCGTGGTAGTCAATCAGATTATCCCCGATGAACTGGGCTTCGTCAATGAAATCATCTCCAAGAAGTCACTCCGTGGCATCATCGCCCGCGTTATCAAGGCAGTCGGTATGGCTCGCGCCTGCGCCTTCCTTGACGGCATCAAGAACCTGGGTTACCACATGTCCTATGTAGCCGGTCTGTCGTTCAACCTCGACGATATCATCATCCCTGTTGAGAAGGAAGCTATCGTAGAGAAGGGACAGCGCGAGGTCGAGGAGATTACCAACAACTATAACATGGGTTTCATCACCGACAACGAGCGTTACAACCAGGTTATCGATGCCTGGACCCACGTCAACGACGAGTTGGGTGATGTCCTGATGAAGGAAATGACCGAAGCCGACCAGGGCTTCAACGCCGTATACATGATGCTCGACTCCGGAGCCCGTGGTTCTCAGGACCAGATCAAGCAGCTCTCCGGTATGCGTGGTCTGATGGCCAAGCCCCAGAAGGCAGGTGCCGAGGGCGCTCAGATTATTGAGAATCCTATCCTCTCCAACTTCAAGGAGGGTATGTCAGTGCTCGAGTACTTCATCGCTTCCCACGGTGCCCGTAAGGGTCTTGCCGATACCGCTATGAAGACTGCCGACGCCGGTTACCTTACCCGTCGTCTGGTCGACGTGTCTCACGATGTCATCATTACCCAGGAAGACTGCGGTACACTGCGTGGCCTCGAGTGCCGTGCGCTCAAGAATGGCGACGAGATTGTATCTTCTCTCGGCGAGCGCATCCTCGGCCGTGTGTCTGTCCATGACATCATCCATCCCACCACTGGCGAGCTCATCTGCGCCGCCGGTGAGGAAATCAATGAGGAGAAGGCCGACATCATCGAGAAGTCACCCATCGAGATGGTAGAAATCCGCTCCGTACTTACCTGTGAGAGCAAGCGCGGTATCTGCGCCAAGTGCTATGGCCGCAACCTCGCCACCTCGCGTATGGTACAGCTGGGCGAAGCTGCCGGTGTCATCGCCGCTCAGGCCATCGGTGAGCCTGGTACACAGCTTACACTGCGTACATTCCACGCCGGTGGTGTGGCTGGTAATGCAGCCGCCAACGCCAGCATCGTTGCCAAGAACAATGCCCGCATCGAGTTTGAAGAGGTGCGCGACGTTCCCTTCCGCGACGACGAGTCCAAGGATTGCCGTATGGTCGTAAGCCGTCTGGGCGAGATCCGATTCATCGACCCCAATACCGATATTGTCCTCTCTACCCTCGACCTGCCCTACGGTTCTATCCTCTACAACAAGCACGGCGACATCGTCAAGCAGGGCGACCTCATCGCCAAGTGGGACCCCTTCAATGCGCTCATCGTTACCGAATATGCCGGTACACTGCGCTTCAACGACGTCATCGACGGTGTCACCTTCAAGGCCGAGACCGACGATACCACAGGTCTTTCCGAGAAGATTATCATCGACGCCAAGGACCACACCAAGGTTCCTACCTGCGATGTGCTAGACGCCGACGGCAATGTGCTCGGTACCTACAACTTCCCCGTAGGCTGTCACGTAGTGGTAGAAGACGGACAGAAGGTATCTACCGGTGCCACTCTCGTTAAGATTCCACGTGCCGTAGGAGGTGCTGGTGACATCACCGGTGGTCTCCCACGAGTTACCGAGCTCTTCGAGGCCCGCAACCCCTCTAACCCCGCAGTCGTATCTGAGATCGATGGCGAGGTCACTATGGGCAAGCTCAAGCGTGGTAACCGCGAGATCATCGTTACGCCCAAGCACGGCGAACCCCATAAGTATCTTGTCAATCTGAGCAAGCAGCTGCTCGTGCAGGAGCACGATGCCGTGCGTGCCGGAACTCCACTCTCCGATGGTGTCATCACTCCCAATGACATCCTTGCCATCAAGGGTCCCACCGCCGTGCAGGAGTACATCGTCAACGAAGTACAGGACGTTTACCGCCTCCAGGGTGTGAAGATCAATGACAAGCACTTCGAGATTATCGTGCGTCAGATGATGCGCAAGGTTCAGATTAATGATCCGGGCGACACCACATTCCTTGAGCAGGAACTCGTAGACAAGCTCGACTTCGCCGAGGAGAACGACCGCATCTGGGGCAAGAAGGTAGTCACCGACGCCGGCGACTCCGAGAACCTCAAGGCTGGTCAGATTATCACTCTCCGCAAGCTGCGCGACGAGAACTCAAGCCTCAAGCGCCGCGACCTGCGCCTCGTCCAGGTGCGCGATGCCGTCCAGGCCACAGCCACCCAGATACTCCAGGGTATCACCCGTGCTGCCCTCGGTACCAAGAGCTTCATGTCTGCCGCTTCGTTCCAGGAGACCACCAAGGTGCTCAACGAGGCTGCCATCCGTGGCAAGCAAGACCGCCTCGAGGGTATGAAGGAGAACGTTATCTGCGGTCACCGCATCCCCGCCGGTACAGGTCTGCGCCAGTTTGACAAGCTCATCGTTGGTTCGCGTGAGGATTACGAGCGCATCGAGGCCAACAAGAAGAACATCCTCGACATCGACGTCAAGGACAGCAACATCTAAGGTTTTTCCCTTGATTACAACATAAGCGAGAGCCGCCGGCCCATTCAGGGTTATGCGGCTCTCGCTTTTTTTCAATGATACAGCCGTTATTGAGTTTTGTATGGAGCCCCAGACTGCTTGATCATGCGATTTGGAGCATTATCCGCCGGCTGCATGACGGCTACGCCGTAGCTCTGCAGATTGCTGTGGAGTCGGCAGAATTGTTAAAAATGTTAATTCCCGTTTGGTTTCATCCGCCTTATGTGTCTTATTGGTGTAACAAAGCCACAGTACAATGACCGAAAACCAGTTCATCAGCCTTGTCCCGCGACTGCGCCAGGTGGCGCTCACCGCAGCTGTCGGCGCCGGAAGTGATGCCGAAGGCGCCGAGGATGTCGCCCAAGACACGATGATACGCCTGTGGCAACTCCTTGCCGCGTTGGAGCGTGTCGAGTCGCCCGAAGCCCTCACTGCCACCATCGCCCGTCGCCTGGCTCTCAATGCCTGCCGTCGCCAGTCATCCCGCCTCCCTCTTGCCGACGCCCTCCGCCAGCTTGCCGCTTCGGTTTACGCCCAGCCCGATGTCAGCCTTCAGCACCACGAGAACCTCGAGTGGCTCGACAGTCAGATGCGGCGCCTGCCCTCAGTACAGCAGCAGGTTTTCTACATGCGTCAGGTCGAGCACCGCAGCCACGACGAGATAGCCCGCATCGTGGGCATAGCCCCCAAGTCGGTCAGCACCCTCTTGGCGAGAGCCCGCAAAGCGATTTATGAAGAATTGGACAAACGTAGATAAAGCCTTATGAGAAATCCCGATTATGCCACCATAGCCCGGCTCCTTGAGCGCTACATGCAGGGCACCACGTCGCTCAGCGAAGAGCAGACGCTGGAGCGTTTTTTCCGCACCGCCACTGATATTCCTGTCGAGTGGGCCACCTTCAGACTCATGTTTACCGCCTATGCCGCCCCCAGCCCCAAGTCTCGTGCGCTTACCCTGCGCCGGATGATGCCCTGGATGGCAGCAGCCTCAGTCGTGGCAGCCGTGGTCATCGCCGTGTGCCGTTTAGCTCCTTCCGACACCGCCTCCACCACTGCCCAAGCCATCCCCACTGCCATCCCCGTAGCTGAGCCGCTCCCCGCC